>JAGRGW010000301.1 GCA_020445315.1 Gammaproteobacteria bacterium | reverse complement strand
GCCTGCTGGAACGGGTACAGGTTCACCGCGACCAGGTCGATCCGGCCGATGCCGTGCCGCTCCATGACGTCGTCGTCGGTGCCGCGGCGGCCGAGGATGCCGCCGTGGATCTTCGGGTGCAGGGTTTTGACCCGGCCGTCCATCATCTCGGGGAAGCCGGTGTAGTCACCGACCTCCATGACGACTATGCCGTTGTCGCGCAGCAGTTTGGCGGTGCCACCGGTTGACAGGATCTCGACACCGGCCTCGGCCAGGTCGCGCGCGAATTCGACGACACCGGTTTTGTCCGAGACACTGATCAGGGCGCGGGAGATGGTTGGCATGTTGTTTTCCTGGGACTGAGAGTCGGGCTCTGGGGGGCGGTGGCCCTGCCTGTGGTAAAGATTGGCGTTGCGCCAACACGCAACACGGTGACGGGGTGCACCGCCACTCTCGGGTGACGGTGACCGAAACTCCGGATGTTACTCGATTTCGTACTGGGCCAGTTTCTTGCGCAGCGTGCTGCGGCTGATGCCCAGGACGGACGCAGCCTTGCTCTGGTTGCCGCCGGTGTACGCCATCACGGTCTCGAACAGCGGCTGCTCGACCTGCTGCATGACCAGGTGGTGCAGGTCGGTCGGCGGCGTGCCGTCGAGCTGGTCGAAATAGCGGGTCAGCGCCTGCTGGACTGCGTCGCGCAGCGTCTCCGGTTGTTCGGAACCGGTCACTGCATAATTTTCCTGAACACGGTACGCATGGTAATTCGTCTGTAAGCTCACGCTGCTTGCGCCTCCTTGGGTGGTGCCGTTCCCTGGCTGCCTGTTGTTTCTTGTCCGGCGTTGAAAAAGGCGCGGATCGCGGACCGCTGCCCTTCTGCGTCCTCGATGCCGTTGACATGGCGTCGGAACTCGGCACTGCCGGGCCGGTTGCGGCAGTACCATCCAATATGTTTGCGTGCGATGCGGACCCCGTGGGCGCGACCGTACAGGTCGTACAATGCTTCTGTATGCTCCAGCAGCAGGTCGCGCACCCGGTCCAGGCCGGGTGCCGGCAACAGCGTGCCGGTGGCCAGGTAGTGCGCGATCTCGCGGAAGATCCACGGGCGACCCTGGGCGGCGCGCCCGATCATCACGCCATCCGCGCCGGTGGCGTGCAGTACCTCGGCGGCCTTCTCGGCCGAGTCGATGTCGCCGTTGGCAATGACCGGAATGGAGACCGCGCGCTTGACCGCGGCAATGGTGTCGTACTCGGCTTCGCCACTGTAGCCGCAGGCGCGGGTGCGCC
>JAGRGW010000300.1:461-13778 GCA_020445315.1 Gammaproteobacteria bacterium | reverse complement strand
GGTGTTCGATGGCGGCTCGTTCGTGACCGACTCGGCCGGACAGCTGTGTCACCGGGCGCCGCTGTTCGCCGAACACGAATCGCTGGTGCATTTCGACGGTGCCAAGCCGAGGAAATCCGAGATCCACGCACTCGTCGACGAGGATGCACAGATCTACCAGGCGCTGGTTACCGGCACCCACGACTACGTGGTCAAGAATGGCTTCTCGTCCGTCGTGCTGGGTCTTTCCGGCGGTATCGATTCGGCACTGACGCTGGCGGTGGCGGTTGATGCCCTCGGCGCGGAAAACGTCGAGGTGGTGTCGATGCCGTCGCGCTACACGGCCGACATCAGCAACATCGACGCCAGGCAGCAGGCGGATGCGATGGGCGTCGCGTTCACGTCGATCCCGATCGAGCCGGTGTTCAGCGCCTTTCTCGACATGCTGTCCGATACCTTCGCCGGCACGGAGCCGGACATCACCGAGGAGAACATCCAGGCGCGTTGCCGCGGCATCGTGCTGATGGCGATCAGTAACAAGCGTGGACGCATGCTGTTGACGACCGGCAACAAGAGCGAGATGTCGGTGGGCTATGCCACCCTGTACGGTGACATGGCCGGGGGATTCGCGCCACTGAAGGACGTGCCGAAGCAGCTGGTTTATCGACTGGCGCGGTGGCGTAACCGCGACGGCGAGGTGATCCCCTCGCGCGTCATCGAGCGGCCGCCGTCGGCGGAGCTTCGCCCGGACCAGAAGGACAGCGACAGTCTGCCGGATTACCCGACGCTCGACGCCATCCTCGCGCTGTACGTCGAACAGGACTGCTCGGTCGACGAGATCGTGGCCAAAGGCTTCGAGCGGGAGACGGTGGAGCGGGTGACGCGGCTGGTCGACCTCAGTGAGTACAAGCGCCGCCAGGCGCCACCAGGGGCACGCATTACGCGTCGCGCCTACGGACGCGACAGGCGTTATCCCATCGTCAACGGTTTCTGATTACAATGTGCGAAACAACGCATTGCACGTGATCCACTGCGAGAATTGAGAGGAATTTTGCATGAAGAAGATCGAGGCCATCATCAAGCCGTTCAAGCTCGATGATGTTCGAGAGAGCCTGTCCAGCATCGGTGTGACCGGCATGACGGCGATTGAGGTCAAGGGCTTCGGTCGTCAGAAGGGGCATACCGAGTTGTATCGTGGCGCCGAGTACGTTGTCGATTTCCTGCCCAAGCTCAAGATCGATATCGTCGTCAGCGACGACCAGGTCGATGCCTGCATCGAGGCGATCACCAGTTCGGCCCGCACCGGCAAAATCGGTGACGGCAAGATTTTCGTGACGTCGGTCGAGAAAGTGGTCCGTATCCGGACCGGTGAACAGGACGACGACGCGATCTGATCCAGCGGGGTGCGCTCACCCAGCGGGGCGCGCCGTGTCTCGGTGTCAGGATCGATGTTCCCGACCTGCAGCGGTCAGTTCTGATCGAGTTCGAAGAATTCCCAGACCTGTTCTGTCAGGCCCTTGTCTGCGGTCTGTTGCGGGTCGTCGATCAGTGAGCCGTTGTTCTCGTTGAGCGCCAGCACGCGCCGCGTGTCGTTGGCGAGTTCGACGAGGCCGAGTTTGCCGTAGGCGACGATCATCAACGACAGCGCATCGCGCACCGACGGCGTACGCTGGTAGTTCTGCACGACGTACTCGGCGCGGTTTGCCGCGGCGACGTAGGCGCCGCGTTTCATGTAATACTGTGCGACACGGATCTCGTAGCGCGCCAGGTTGTTGCGCAGGTACAGCATCCGCTGCGCCGAATCGGCAGCGTACTCACTGTTGGGAAACTTGCGCACGACTTCGGCGAAGTCCTTGTACGAATCCAGGGCAGCGCCCGGGTCACGCTGGGCGGTGTCGGTTGGCAGAAAGCGGTCGAGAAAGCCGAGACTGCGGGTGAAATTGGTGAGTCCACGCAGGTAGTAGGCATAGGCCGTTGCCGGGTGACCGGGGTGCAGGCGAATGAAACGGTCGGCGGCGGCGAGGGCGGCTTCCGGCTCCGAGAACCGGTAATAGGCATAGGCGACGTTCAGTTGCGACTGGTGCGCATACTTGCCGTAGGGATAACGCGATTCAAGGATCTCGTAATACTTGATCGCCTTTTCGTAGTTGCCTGCCCGCATTTCGTCGGTGGCCTCGGTGAACAGTTTCTGCTGACTCCAGCCCAGGGTCTCGTCTTTTTCCTCGAAGCCCGCGCAGCCACTGAGGAGCAGCACGAACAACAGGGTTGGCAGCAGGTAAACGGCCTTGGCGGACAAGTTGATGCGTTTCATGCGGCGATTATAACCACTACCCGGTGGGTAAATAGCGAATGACGGGCGAACAGGAACTGGACGCGGAGATTACCCCGGATTTGGCGGGTCAGCGGCTCGACCAGGCGCTGGCGGCGCTGTTTCCCGACTATTCCCGCAGCCGCCTGCAGACCTGGGTGCGCGACGGAAGGGTGCGGGTAAACGGTGCCGTGCTGCGGCCGCGCGACCGTGTCCAGGCGGGTGACCGCGTTGTGCTGCGCGCAGTGACCGAGGAGCAGGTCGCCTGCGAACCGCAGGACATTCCGCTGAACATCGTGTTCGAGGACGCCGACCTGCTGGTGATCAACAAGCCGGCCGGGCTGGTCGTGCATCCGGCCGCGGGTAACCGCGACGGCACAATCCAGAACGCTTTGCTTTTTCACGATCCCGCGTCGATCGAACTGCCGCGTGCCGGTATCGTGCATCGGCTCGACAAGGACACGACCGGCCTGATGGTGATCGGGCGCAGCCAGGCGGCCCACAAGCGCCTCGTCGAGGCCATGGCCGGACGCGAGATCAAGCGCGAGTATCGCGCACTGGTCGTCGGCAGCATGCCGGCGGGCGGGATGATCGATCTGCCGATCGGGCGACATCCGACGCAGCGCACGCGGATGGCCGTCAATCCCCTCGGCAAGCCGTCGGTGACGCATTTCCGTGTCCTCGATGCCTTTCGCAAGCATACATTGCTCAAGGTCATGCTCGAGACCGGGCGCACGCACCAGATCCGTGTCCACATGGCTCACCTGCGTCACCCGGTTTTCGGCGACCCGGTCTATGGTGGGCGCTTGAGCCTGCCGCCCGGTGCGAGCGAGGACCTGAAGGTCGTGCTGCGGGGGTTCCAGCGCCAGGCGCTGCACGCCAAGCGCCTGCAGCTCGTCCATCCGATCACTGGCCGCCCAATGCGCTTCGAATGCGCCATTCCGCCCGACATGCGCGCCGTGCTCGATGCGCTGGCCGTCGATGCCGATACGCACTGGCACGATCCCGAGTACGACGATCCCGGGTTCGACGACCTGGACGTCGAGGTCGTCTACGCCGATGACGATTGATCTGATCACGCCCGACTGGTCCGCACCGGCCGGTGTCGTCGCCTGTTCGACGACCCGCCGGGGCGGGACCAGCCAGGGGCCCTATGCCAGCCTGAACCTGGGTGACCACGTCGGTGACGAGGCGGCGGCAGTTGCCGCCAACCGCGAACGGCTCGCCGCAGTGATGGACCTGCCTGCCGCGCCGTCATGGCTGCAGCAGGTGCACGGGACGCGCGTGCGGCTGCCCGGTGACGGGGATGCCTGCGGCGATGCCTGCTTCGAGAACCGGCCCGACCGTGTCTGCGCGGTCATGACGGCGGATTGCCTGCCGGTGCTGTTCTGCAATACCGCCGGGACCGCGGTTGCCGCCGCCCACGCGGGCTGGCGCGGTCTGCAGGCCGGCGTGCTGGAGCAGACGGTCGCCGCGTTCACCGACCCCCCGACGCAACTGTTGGCCTGGCTCGGGCCCGCGATCGGGCCAGGCGCGTTCGAGGTCGGCGACGAGGTACGTGCGGCCTTCATGGCGCACGATGTCCGCAGTGCCGGGTGCTTCGTTGAACACGGCAGGGGACACTGGCTGGCGGATATCTACGCATTGGCCAGGCAGCGCCTGCAGGCATGTGGCGTCGGTGATATCAGCGGTGGCGGGTTCTGCACCTACACGGAAGCGGAGCGCTTCTTCTCCTACCGCCGCGACGGGATAAGCGGCAGAATGGCGAGCCTGATCTGGTTCAGACACTGATATGGGGCACCGCGTATGAAACAACTCTGGCACATGCTGACGCTGATCGGCGCAGACCGCCCCGGTATCGTCGCCGGGGTGACCCGGGCGCTTTACGACCAGGGCTTGAACCTGGGCGAGACGTCGATGCTGCGGCTGGGTGGCAATTTCACCATCATGATGATGGTGTCCGGCGGCGAGAGCGAAGCGTCACTGCAGGAAAACCTCAAGCCTGTGATCGAGTCGCTCGGGATGTGCCTGCACATCGACCCGATCGAGGCGAGCCTGCACCAGCACCTGCTGCCCAACATGCAGGTGACGGTCAGCGGCGCCGATCGTGCCGGTATTGTCGCCCAGGTGACCGGGGTGCTGGCCGACAACCAATGCAACATCCTCGACCTGGAATCCGATGTGGCAGGCAGTGTCGAGAAGCCGGTCTACATAATGCAGATCGCCTGCATCGCCGACGTGCCACTGGAGACCGTGGAACAGGCCCTGGAATCGCTGCGCGACGATGGCGTCGACGTGAACGTGAACCCGATCGAGACCTATATCGGCTGAGGCGGCGCGTGGCAATTCTCGACATACTGACGCTGCCCGACAGCGCGTTGAAGCAGGTTTCCGAGCCGGTCGAATCGTTCGACGACGATTTACGTGCGTTCATTGCCGACCTCGAGGAAACCCGGCGTAACGGGCCGGCCGCGGTCGGTATCGCGGCGCCCCAGGTCGGGTACTTCAAGCGTATCGTGATCATCGACTGCTCGACGACGCGCAAGCCGGTGCCGAACCATGGTCATCTCATTCTGGTCAATCCCGAGATCACGCACTGGGAGGGCTACGACATGGGTCGCGAGGGCTGCCTGTCGGTACCGGACTATACCGGTAACGTGATCCGTGCAACGCGCATCCACCTGACCGCCCGCGATCCCGATGGCAACGCGCTCGAGTTCGACATGGAGGGCTACGAGGCGCGTGCTGCGCAGCACGAAATCGACCACCTCGACGGCATGCTGTTCGTTGACCGCGTGGTCAGCCGCCGCACCGACCTGTTCAAGCGCAAGGTCTATCAGAAAGGTGGCAAGAAAGGGGGTTCCAGGGAATCATGAGTCCCTGGGCTGTGGCGTGGTCGCGGTGATTTCCTGGTCCACGGGTCCGGATGGGGCGTGGGCTGGCAGTAACGGCGGCTGGCTCAGGTAGGCAAATCGCTTCTGTTCCTTCGCCCGCCGCGAAATACTGTCGACGACGACACCGGCGGCAAACAGGATCACGGCCGCGACACCGATACCAGTCGCGAGTATCAGGGTCGGGAAGCGCGGCACGAGACCCGTCTGCAGGTATTCGCCGACGATCGGGATCATCAGGATCGCGGCCATGCCCAGCAGCAACAGTGCAAGCCAGCCGAAAAAGCGCACGGGATGAGCTTCTTTCATCAAAACCAGTGCGTAGGTCAGGATCCTGAGACCGTCCCGGTAGGTGCGCAACTTGCTCGCGGTACCGGCCGTGCGCGGTTCGTAGCGCACGGGTACCTCCACGTGCGAGGCACCGATCTCGGCACCATGCAGTGTCAACATCATCTCGACCTCGAACCCCTTTGGCTGCAGCGTGAAGGACTTGACGAAGCGGCGACTGAAAGCGCGGTAACCCGATAAGACGTCACTGAACGACTCGCGGAACAACAGGTTGGCGACCTGGGTCAGCAAGCGGTTCCCCCATCGATGTCCATGCCGGTAGAGTTCGCCGTCGCTCTCGTTGCGACGAATGCCCGTCACCATGTCGGCGCCGGATCGCAGCAGGGTTTCGATGATCGCCGGTGCGTCTTCGGCGCTGTAGGTGCCGTCGCCATCGGCCATCAGGTAGACGTCCGCATCGACGTCGGCAAAGGCCTTGACGATGGCCCGTCCTTTGCCGCGGCGGGGTACGCTGCGAACGATGGCGCCGGCGCGCTGCGCCTGCTCCGCGGTGTCGTCGTCGGAACCGTTGTCGAACACGTAGACCGTTGCGCCGGGTAGCGCGGCGCTGAAGCGACCGACCACGTCGGCGATGGCCGCGCCTTCGTTGAGACATGGCAGGATGACGGCGATTGTCGGTCTACGGTTTTCGTTATGCATCAGATCATCTGCGGCTATTCGTTCAGGGAAGTTGGCACAGGGTATTGGCCCGACTGGCGATTCGTTCCGGGCGGCCAATCATTCTCTTTCCTCCGTGGCGGCGAAAACCAGCCACCGGTTGGCGGAGTAGGTGAAGGCAAGCGCAACCAGTGATGAGAAGACGATGGCGGTCATGGGTTGCGCAATATTGCTGTTGGCGAGATGCATCACACCGGCGAACACGGCAAGGTTGAGTCCTCCACCCAGAACATTGACCACAGTGTAGCGGAACCACTCGGCCAGCAAACGGTGCGAGCGCGAGTCCGCGAATGTAATCACGCGGTTCAGCAGCCAGGTTGCCGTTACCGCGACTGCGAATGAACAGAAACGTGATGCCATCACCTCCCAACCGACCCCGTAATGGAGCACGGCCAGCAAGCCCGCATCGATGATGAAGCCGATACTGCCGACCAGGACATAGCGCGGAAAACTGTGCTCGAGGATGGTTGCGGAGAATGTCCTCATCCCGGGCCAGTTGGTCCGTCTTTCGTCGATAGGTGGTACATGCATGGCGACATGACCGGTTTTACAGATCGTCCAGCAGGGCCTGCGCACGGTCGGCCAGCAGTTGTTGCTCGGCCGACGCCTCGAGGAGAAGCTGGCGCAGCAGCATGCGTGCTTTGTCCGTTTTGCCGACTGCCGCAGCCGACAGTGCGAACTGGTACAGGTACTCCGCATCCTCGCTTCTCTGGTAAGGGCTGAGGCCGTGTTCGAAGGCATCGAACGCCTGCCGGAATTCCTTCAATTGGTAAGCACATTCACCCCGTTTGCGGTAGATCTCTGCTTCGAAGTCTTCCGGTGCCACGGCCACGGCGCGGGCAAAGTGCCGCTCGGCTTCGCCGCAGCGCTCCAGTTGCAGCAGTGTGCTGCCCAACAGGTAATGACCGTTGGGGTTCCACGGGTGGCTGGTGGCGAAACCTTCAGCGAAGGAAAGGGCCTCCACGTAACGCTTGTTGTCGTACAGCAGCTTGGTGATTCCGTGCTGAACGCGCCGACCATCGGGTTGGGATGCGAGTACCCGTTCCAGTTCCGCGAGGCGCTCATCGACCGAGCCGAGTTTGTCGTCGAGCAGGTTGAACGGGTTTACATGGCGCAGGCGGTGTTTCTCGGTCAACCCGGGCAGGCGGACGCTGTCCACGTAGAGAACCAGCAGGTCGTCGAAATAAACCGGCACGTACTCCGGGTGCGCACCGAGCAGTTCGCCGGAATTTGCCCGGCCCACTTCGAGGGCAACAAGGGTCGGGTCGTACTTGCCCAGAACGCGCGCCAGCGCGTCGGCATCGCGCATGGCCGCGAAGACCATGAAATGATCCCAGGTCGCGGTGGGCGGGATCTGCATGTCACCGGAAATCAGGACATCGGGATAGAGCTGCCACGCGAGATAACCGCCGTAGTTGGGTGGCGTCAGGAGGCGTCCGCTCACGTCATGGTCCTGCACGAACCGCGTAATGCCCATCGGCAGGTTCTGTGTGTCGACCGGCCATTGCTGACGACTGTTCAATGCCTCGGCCCAGCCGGCCAGCGGTGAAACTGCGAACACGATTAGCAGGATCTGGCCGATGCCGGTCCGCGCTGGTAAGGCGTCGTCAGTACGGGGCCGGATAGTGTCGACCGTGCTGCGCCACAGCGGCAGCGTGAGTAGCATCCATTCCCAGATGAAGCGGTTGCCGCGAACCAGGAGCGCCACGCCGATCGCACTCATGATCAACACCGCCGCCGGATGCCTGCCGAGCAGGAACAGGCGCAACCAGCCACCGACTGTCAACCAGCCGAGCAGCGCGATGGCAGAGATCAACGGTACGAAAAGCCCGTTCAGTTGAATCGACAGCAGGGACTCGAGCGGGTAAGACTGGAGTTCCGCGATGTAGCCGTAGATGTCCGCGGGAAAACTGAATGGCGCCAGCGCGATTCGGTAAGTGAAAGGATTCAGCAGCATGGCCGGCAGGCAAAGTGCCGACCAGAGCATGACTTTGCCGGCATCCGGGTTGGCATGACCGCGATGGCGCGACCAGAGCGCTTCGAGAAAGTAGGCGCCGCAGACAGTCGCGCCCACTGGCCATTCAGTGCCATGCAGGTTTATCCAGAGTACAGTCAGCAGCGGCAACAGTGGCAGCCAGCTTCTCCTGTAACCCAGGATATAGATGAATGTCGGAATCATCGCGTACGAAACGAGGTGGGGCCGGATCTGCTCAGCCCGGCCAACCAGTACCATGACGACGAACGCGAGCACGACGATACCCAGTGCGCGCTGAGTCGCGTCGTCCTGGCGGTGCAGCAGAATGCCGGCGATGGCGGCGCATGCGATTGTCACGAGGACGACACGCAGTCCGATCAGTCCCTCGTAGCCGAATACCGCGTGGACCTGGTAGGTCAGGGCCTGAAAGCCCCAGAAGTAATTGACCCATCCGCGTTCGGGATCGACATAGGAGAAGAATGCACGGTCGGGAAGGGTGCCGGTCTCAGCCAGGAAGCGACCGCCGTTCATGTGGTACCAGAGGTCCGTGTCGCCGGATCCGACCGGCATTGTCGCGAGGTAGACGACCAGCGCGACGAACAGTAACACCAGGTACGCGATGCTGGCGCGTCGGTAGTGCTGGCTCAGCACATGGCTGGCCTGTCGCAGACTGCCGGCGATCAACGGGGCAAGTTCGCGGTTCAGCAGATTTTTTTCCATGGGTGTCCTGCAGTCCTGGGTCCGTTCTCGGCCGTATCGGGATGCCGTGACCGACGGCAGCGTGCCCGCTTGTCATTCTGTGTCGGCGCCTGCCCCGGGGCCTTGAAACCTGATCGTCCGCATTGCCGCGTCGGGTCGGTCACGTGTCACCGGCAGGATCATCGGGCCGCGTGGCATGCCCGGACGCAGGAACACGAAACGCAGGATCGCGTCGGTCACCTGGTCACCGTCGATGTCAGCGAAATCGACGCTGATGAGGCGCAGGGTCGGGCGCCTGTCGCCCTTGCTGCAGCGCAGCGTGCCGCCGTCATCGATGAATACGTCGCCTCGCAGCAGGCCGTCGCGCAGTCGGCAGATCGTGACCGGCGTGCCTGCAGCGGGGCTGCCCGGCTTTGCCAGCGGCAGGTGTTCGACGATGCCTGTCCGTTGGCCGGGCTGCTGTCGTGGGGACATCGCCGCCGGGCCATCCTCGAGGACTGTGACCGGCAGCTGGTCGAGTGGTGCGTTCATGAAGTCGAACGAGGAGACGTGGTCTGTCAGTGGTGGGCGTGGACCGTTGTGCAGCAATTGGTAGTACCGGCAGTCGGCTTCGACCTTGCGCCATGCCTGGCGCACCGTTGGCGTCGCCCAATGGTGGGGGGCAGCGTCGAGGTGGGCAATCAGTCGGGCGCAATCGTCCGGTACCCGGTAGCTCAGGGCGTTGCCGTTGCCGGCATCCAGTTCGATCGTGTAGCGGGAAACACGGTGACCGCTGCCGGGTTCCCGGAATTGCGGGCTGTTGTCGTCCGAGGCCAGCGCAGGGGCGGTTGCCAGAATGCCGGCCAGGCACCACGGCAGCAGGCCAAGGTACCGCGACGACAGGCATCGCAGGGTCGAGCCGAGCCACGGATGGCGGGAGCAGTGTGCCTGTATCACCCTTTATCCATCCTCGCGTTTGTCGCGGTCGAGTGGGCCCTTGACCCGGGTCATGAAGGTCACCCAGCGGCAGCTGACGTCACGGGCCAGGTTGTAAAACAGCCGTGATGCAATGAACGGGTGCAGCCGCGTCACGTTGTCCATCGCGTCACGGGTAAGCACCATCAGGGTCGTCGGTTCCAGCGCCTTTGCATTGGTCTTGCGTGGCTCGTTGGCCAGCAGGGCGACGTCGCCGAAGACCTGCCCCGCGGTGAACCTGTCGACAACCGGGTCTTTGCGGCCTTCGCCCTGTGTTGGAACGGTGATCTCCACCGTGCCCCGCATGACCAGGTAGAGGGCATCGCTGGTATCGTCGCGACGGTAGACGGTGGCGCCGGGAGCGAAGTCGAGAAGGGTGCTCGACAGCACGAACTTGCGGATCTGCCATTCACGCATCCCGCGGAACAGTGGGCTGTTCGGGATTACCTGCTGGCGCATGCGCGAGGACAACAGGTCCCAAAGCGTTACCAGGCGCAGCGACGACATCGCCAGCGGCGTGATGAGGAAGTCCGCGATCAGCGCGGTGGCAATGACCAGCGCGCTGAGCAGCCCGAACTGGACTACCGGCACGAACGAGGAACCGGCGAACACGAGGAAGCCGATAATCATGGCCGACGACGTCGAGATGACCGGCAGGGCCTCCTCGTACAGCGTGTTGCGCATCGCGATCTGCTGGCTGCGCGATGCGCGAAGTTCCTGGTTGTAACGCAGCATGAAATGCAGCGTGTCGTCGACGGCGATGCCGATCGCGATTGCGGCCGCCATGGTCGTGCCGATGTTCAGTGGAATCCCGGCGTAGCCCATGCAGCCGAACAACACGAGCACCGGGAATGCATTCGGCAGTGCGGCGAGGAGGCCGACCCGCAGGTCGGTGAAGATGAAGGCGACGATCGCGATGAACAGTCCCAGGATCAGCAGCACGGACTGCAGCTGTCCCGCGATCATGCTGTCCGTGGCGGAAAGGGACAGCATGGAGTCGCCCGTGATGTGGGCATCGAGCCCGGGATCGAGGTGTTGTTCGAGATGATCCCCGATGCGCTGCAGCATGTCGCGCAACCTGGCCGTGTCCGAGACCTGGTGGCGGACGACGATGCGGGCACGACTGAAATCCTCGGTCACGTACGCGCTGACCCGCGCATGGTCGAGGAACAGCATCAGCTCGGCGATTTCCTCGTTGGACGTCGGCGGGCCGGCCGCGGGGTCTTCGAGCAAAGCCTGGTTCAGCAGAACCAGGTAGTCGGCAAACGAGCTCACCGAAAGGCGTTCGTCCAGGTCCCTGACGAATGCCTGGACATCGATCAGTTCGTCGAGGTAACGCGCATGCAGGAAGGTTTCCTGGATGCCGGACTCGACGATGATCGAGAATGACTCGAGACCGGCGAAGCCCTCGTTCAGCGCACCGATGTCCGCGGCGACGCGGGACGACTGGCCGAGGCTCGCGACCGGGTTGTGCTGTACGTCGATGCGGGGGATACCGGCTGCGGCGATGACGGCGATGATGCCCAATGCCGCCAGGGCGCGGTTCCGGTGGTTCTGCAGTTGTTGCCAGTAGCGGGTGGCCAGGTCACGCAGCCTGCGGTCGAACAGGCGGGTGCGACCGTCGAGCTGCCAGTGCCCGGTCAGCGAAAGCAGGGCCGGAATGAAAATGATGGTAATGACGAAATTCATCAGCAGACCGGCCGAGGCGACCAGGCCAAACTGGCTCAGTACCTCGATGCCGCTCAGGCCGACCGACAGGAAACCGGCAAAGGTCGTGGCGAACGTCAGCATGACGGTCCGTCCCAGCTTGCGCGCCATGGCGCGTAGCGCGGTCGCGGTTTCGTTGCCACGACGCTGCGCATGGCGGAACTCGGCCAGCAGGTGGATGTCTTCGGTCGAACCGACGACGATCAGCAGGATGGGAACGGTCGACGTGACCACGTTGACGGGGATACCGAGCCAGCCCATCAGGCCGTAGGTCCACAGGATGCTGATCCCTGCCGTTACCAGCGGTGTCAGGATGTCCACCACTTGACGCAGGAGCAGGAACAACGCGATCAACAGGGCGCCGATGGCCCATGGCAGCAGTTCGGCCTGCTCGGCCACGATACGCCCGGCCAGTTCGTCTCTTACCTGCGCGAATCCCACCGCGTAAACGGAGGCGAAGTGTTCACGCAGCGGTGCGATCGCGTCGTCGACGGCTGCCGTAACGCGTGCGTCGTTCGCAGCTTTGCCGCCGCCGAGGACCAGCGCGATGGCCAGCGACCGTTGGTCCATCCCGACGAGTAGCCCGCGGATCAGGGGGTTGGCCGCGGCCTGGGTCAGTACCCGGTCGATTTCCTCGGCCGTTTCCGGCGTTTTTTCCAGGTACGGCGAATCGACGATGAAACCGTCGACACTGCGCACGTGCGGTACCGTGAACAGGCTCTCGGTGCGTGCCACGAAGGGCAGGGAGCGTAGCCGTTGATCGGCCTGTCGCAGCCGATCGATCCGGTCGCTGTCAGCAATACCGGGATCGCTGGCGACGACCAGCACGACCTGCTCGTCGCCGAAGGTTTCCTTCACCTGTTCGTAGTAGGCGCGCTGTGGATCGCCCGCCAGCAGCATGTCGTCCGGTGCAATGCGGACCTCGATGCGGCCAAGCTGGGTTGCCGCCAGCAGCGACACGAGCAGCAGCGCGGCCAGTCCAAGCCACGGACGGTTGGCGAACAACAGCAGGAGGCGTTGCATTCAGGAGGCCCTGGTGGCCGGTCTGACTGGCCGGCTCGGCTGCATCCTGTCGCGATGTGGCGGCGTCATGGCGTTATGCGTGCTTTCCGGTTGTCGACGGGTCCGCGCACGATATTCCGACTTACGGCGGCTGTCCGCAACCCGTAGCGCACCGGTCCGCCCGGTATTGCTCGGTCGACGGTCGCTCTCTTGATTTCCCGCCGGTTTCCCCCATATGTGGCTTAACCTTATAAATCATCGGAGTTTTCTCCCATGCGGATGGATCGACTGACAAGCAAATTCCAGATGGCCCTGGCCGATGCCCAGAGCCTCGCGGTAGGGCGCGACCATCAGTTCATCGAACCTGTTCACCTGATGACCGCGCTGCTGGACCAGGAAGGCGGGACGGTGCGCCACCTGCTGGCGCAATCGGACGTGAACGTGAATCGCCTGCGTTCTGCGCTCGGCGAGGCGCTGGATCGCCTGCCCTCGGTGCAGGGTGCCGGTGGCGACGTGCATATCTCCAACGACCTGGGCCGCCTGCTGAACCAGACCGACAAGCTGGCGCAGCAGCGCAAGGACCAGTACATCTCGTCGGAACTGTTCGTTCTGGCGGCCGTGGAAGACAAGGGCGCGCTGGGCGACCTGTTGCGCGGCGCCGGCGCCAGCAAGGGTGCGCTGGAGCAGTCCGTCGAGCAGGTGCGGGGCGGCCAGTCGGTCGACGACCCCAACGCCGAGGACCAGCGCCAGGCGCTGGAGAAGTACACCATCGATCTCACGGAGCGGGCCGAGCAGGG
>JAGRGW010000300.1:0-416 GCA_020445315.1 Gammaproteobacteria bacterium | reverse complement strand
CAGGTACTGCAGCGCCGAACCAAGAACAACCCCGTGCTGATCGGTGAGCCGGGTGTCGGCAAGACGGCGATCGTCGAGGGGCTGGCGCAGCGCATCGTCAACGGCGAGGTGCCCGAGGGCCTGAAGAACAAGCGTCTGCTGTCGCTCGACATGGGCTCCCTGATAGCCGGGGCCAAGTTCCGCGGCGAGTTCGAGGAACGTCTCAAGGCCGTGCTCAACGACCTGTCGAAGCAGGAGGGCCAGATCATCCTGTTCATCGACGAGATCCACACGATGGTCGGTGCCGGCAAGGCCGAGGGATCGATGGATGCCGGTAACATGCTGAAGCCGGCGCTTGCGCGCGGCGAGTTGCACTGTGTCGGCGCGACCACGCTCGACGAATACCGCCAGAACATCGAGAAGGACGCCGCGCTGGA
>JAGRGW010000299.1:10800-15097 GCA_020445315.1 Gammaproteobacteria bacterium | reverse complement strand
CGCAACTTCTGCAACAAGCTGTGGAACGCCTCGCGCTTCGTGCTGATGAATACCGAGGGCCAGGACTGTGCCCTGCCCGGCTCGGCCGGTCACGAACAACTGGAGCGTTCGCTGGCTGATCGCTGGATCCTGTCGCGTCTGCAGAAGACCAAGCAGGCCGTCACCGACGCCATCGAGGGATACCGCTTCGATCAGGCCGCGCAGGCGATCTACGAGTTCACCTGGAACGAGTACTGTGACTGGTACCTCGAGCTGTGCAAGCCGGTACTGAACAATGCCGAAGCCAGCGAGGCCGCCAAGCGCGGTACGCGGCGGACGCTGATCTCGGTGCTCGAATCGCTGCTGCGCCTGACCCACCCGGTCATGCCATTCATCACCGAGGAGATCTGGCAAAAGGTCGCGCCGCTGACCGGCCGTATCGCGGCTTCGGATGACATCCGGTCAAGCATCATGCAGCAACCCTTTCCGACCTTCCGCGCGCCACTGGTCGACGAAGCGGCCGAGACCGAAATGCAGTGGGTCATGCAGTTCATCCTCGGAATCCGCAAGATCAAGGGCGAGATGAACATCGCGCCGGGCAAGCCGGTGCCGGTGCTGCTGGCGGATTCCAACGACCAGGACCGGGTCAACGCCGGCAAACACCGGGCGTTCCTCGACTTCCTCGCCCGCACCGAGTCGATCACCGTGCTCGAGCCCGGCGATGCCGGACCCGAATCGGCCACGGCACTGGTCGGCAACATGAAGATCCTGATCCCGCTGGCTGGCCTGATCGACAAGGACGCCGAACTGGCGCGCCTGGACAAGGAGATCGGCCGCCTGCAGCAGGACATCGAACGGACAGGCAAGAAGCTGCAGAACCCGAGTTTCGTCGACAAGGCACCCGAGGCCGTCGTACAGAAAGAGCGTGACAAGCTGGAGCAGGCGCAGGCGGCCCTGGCCGACCTGTCGGCCCAGGCGGAGAAGATCAAGGCACTGTGAATCTGATGTCGCGGGGAGTCTGCTGAGATCGCTTCGCCGCGCTCGCGACGACGGGGCCTCTCTGCGACCCGCATCACCCGGCCTTCATGGCAAGGCGCGAAGCAACGAAGCCATCTCTCGCGGCTTGCGAATCAGCGCATCACGACAACCCGCAGCGCGTCCAGTCGCACACGCGTCGAATTCAGGTAGCCGGCCAGCGCCTCCTGGCGCGCGCTGATGCGCTCGATCTCGTCGTCGCGCACGTTGCGGTTGATCCTGGCCAGGGCGACGAGTCGCTCGCGCTCTTCGGCCAGTTCCTCGTGCATGCTCGCGATCGCATGCGACGCAACTCCGTTGCCTGCCTCCTCCGCCAGCGTCGTCGCGTGCTTCAGCAACAGCTTGACCCGTTCGGCCTGCGACTTGATCACGGTATCGGCCAGCTTACGGTTCTGCGCCAGGCAAAGACCCTGCAACGCCTCGTGCGCCAACTGGTCGGCACGATCGTTGCCGTTACCGTCGAGCAGGTAGCGCAGGCAGGTCGGCGGCAGGAACCGTTGGATCTCGAAACCACCGGGTGCCAGGCATTCGACCAGGAACAAAGTCTCGAGAAACACCGTGCCGGTCTTGAAATCCGGGTGCTGGCAAACGGTGACCGCGGCCGAACCGAGTTCTCCACTGCCCAGCATCTCGAGACTGCCGCGCACCATTGGGTGCTCCCAGGTCAGGAACAGCCGATCCTCGTGCGCGAGCGCATCGCCCCGGTCGAACGTGACCGTCGCCGCACCACCGACGAGGCCGGGATAGTGATCACTGAGCATATGCGCACCGCGACGCACGACCCGCGACCGTCCGGGGCCGGCTTCGTGCTCGAGGCCGAAGGCATCCCAGAAGCGGGTCATGTAGTCCGGCAGCGGCGTGACGTCGTCTTCCTGCTGCAGTTGACGAACGAGTTCCGCGGCCTGCTCTGGATGGTGTGAATGCAACTCCAGCAGGCGGTCGCGCCCCGACTCGAGCTCGTCGTTGAGCCGCCGCGTCAACCGCGCCGCATCGCCGACGAGTTGGTCGAGCGAGGTGTCGCCATTCAGCGCGGCATCAAGTTCGTCACACATCGCTGCGAACACAGCGCTCGCCGCCGGGCAGACCGCCTCGAAGCTGTGCAGGCCGTCGCGGTACCAGCGCAGCAGCACCTCGCTGGCCGCTCCCTCCAGGTAAGGCACGTGCAACTCGATGACGGATCGCTGCCCGATACGGTCGAGTCGACCGATACGCTGTTCGAGCAGGTCGGGTTCTCGCGGCAGGTCGAACAGCACGAGGTGATGGGCGAACTGAAAATTGCGCCCCTCGCTGCCGATCTCCGAGCAGATCAGGGCCTGCGAGCCCTCTTCCTCGTCGGCGAAGAATGCCGCCGCGCGGTCGCGCGCGACGATCTCCATGCCTTCGTGGAACATCGCCGCATGGATCGCACAGCGTTCCAGCAGGTGGTCACGCAGGCCGATGGCCGTCTTCGCATGCGCGCAGATCACCAGTACCTTCTGCGGCGCCAGCCGTGCGAGCAGATCACGCAGCCAGTCGACTCGCGGATCCTTGGCGATCCACGAACGCGGCGCGCCCAGTTCCGGGGTCAGCAGTGCCCGGTGCTTACGGTAGGCATCCGGCAACGGCAGCGGATAGGCATGCAGTCGACGTTCGGGAAAGCCGCGAATCGCGTGTCGGGTGTTGCGATACAGCACGCGCCCGGTGCCGTGGCGGTCGATCAGGTGCTCGACAACGGCATCCGCCGGCGCATCGTGGTCCTCCGGCAAGAGCTCGGCGAGCAGCTTGCGCTCGTCGTCGTCGAGCGCCTTGCCGTCGAGTAACCGCGAGGCAATGCGCGCAACCGGCTCGTAGGCCCGCTCCTCGGCGGCGAAAGTCGGGTAGTCATGGAAGCGCTGGGGATCGAGCAGGCGCAGGCGGCCGAAATGGCCGACCCGGCCGAGCTGCTCCGGCGTCGCTGTCAGCAACAGCACGTTCGGTGTCTGTCCGGCCAGTGCCTCGACCAGCTGGTAGGCCAGGCTGCTGTCGTGCTCGCTCCACGCCAGATGGTGGGCCTCGTCGACGATCAGCAGGTCCCAGTCGGCATCGAGCGCGGCGCGGGCGACCTCTGAATCCCCTGTCAGGAACGACAGGCTGCACAACACGCGCTGTTCACCCTCGAACGGGTTGTCGGCGTCGGCATCCGCGAACCGGGCGTCGTCGAATACGGAGAAACGCAGGTTGAATCGCCGCAGCATCTCGATCAACCACTGGTTGACCAGCGCGTCCGGCAGCACGATCAGCACCCGGCGGACGCGCTCGGTCAACAGCAGGCGATGCAGGATCAGACCCGCCTCGATGGTCTTGCCGAGGCCGACCTCGTCCGCCAGCAACACGCGCGGCGCGCCGCGCGAGGCAACCTCGGCAGCGATGAACAGCTGGTGCGGAATCAGGTCGATACGTGGACCGCGCAGGCCGAATACCGGCGAGCGCCATTGGGCCGCCTGTTGCAACCAGCCCTGGTAACGCAGCGTGAACCAGGTATCGGCATCGAGCCGCCGCGCCAACAGCCGGTCCTGCGGTCGGTTCAGGCGCAGCTGGTCGGACAGCAACTGCTCTGGCAGATCGACGGCGTTGTCATCCGTGTCGATACAGCGATAACGCAACAACCCATCGTGCTCGACGACATCGACCACGACCAGCTTACGACCTTCGGCATCCTGGACACGGTCGTCCGCATCCAGGCGTACCCGGCTGAGGGGCGCATTGCTGGTGGTATAGGTGCGCACCCGCTCGCTGGCCGTGAAGCGCACCCGGACCTGGCGTCCCTCCACCGCTTCGACGATGCCGATCCCGAGGTCGGGTTCGGCATCGCTGACCCAGCGCTGACCGGCCTTGAACTGTTCTGGCAACGTCCGCTCCACCCGGGAAAACGCGGCATTGTACCCGCTGTGCGCGCGCGCGACATCGGGCCAGGCCAACTGGCGCGGCGGCGGCGGTTTCGCCATAATCGCGCCCCTTCATTGCAACGACCCCGGGAGACTCGACGCGTATGTGGTTTCGCAATCTGCAGCTGTACCGCCTGATTGAACCCTTCGAACATACGCCCGCCGGGTTGCACGATGCGCTCGGCCAGCGCGGTTTCAAGCCCTGCGCCGGGCTGGACACGCACAGTGTCGGCTGGGTGCCACCGGCCGGTCGCGAGGCCACCGAACTGGTCCATACCGCCAACGGTCGCATCATGCTGTGCCTGCGACGCGAGGACCGCATCCTGCCGTCGGCGGTGGTCCGCGAACACGTCGAAGAAAAGGCCGAGGCCATTGCCAAT
>JAGRGW010000299.1:5991-10743 GCA_020445315.1 Gammaproteobacteria bacterium | reverse complement strand
TGCCGCGCGCCTTCACCCGCTCCACGCACCAGTACGCCTACGTCGATCCTGCCGATGGCTGGGTCGTCGTCGACAGCGGCACGGCGAAGAAAGCCGAGGATCTGCTGAGCGTGCTGCGTGAGACCCTGGGCAGCCTGCGCGTCCGTCCGCTGGCCGTCAACAATGCGCCGACGTCGGTCATGACTCGCTGGCTGGAGAAGACACCGGATGCGGGATTCGAGCTCGGCGACGAGTGCGAACTGAAAGAACCGGTCGACAACGGCGGCGTCATGCGCGGTCGCCGCATGGACCTGGCCAGCGCCGAGGTACGCTCGCACCTGGATGCCGGCATGCAGGTGGCCAAGCTGGCCGTCGACTGGCACGAGCGTATCGGCTGCGTGCTGTGCGACGACCTCGGCATCCGCCGCCTGCGATTCCTCGACCTGGTCATGCAGGAGGCGGCCGACACCGAGGCGGACGATGCGCTGGCCCGCTTCGACGCCGATTTTGCCCTGATGGGGATGGAGCTGGCGCGCTTCATCCCGGCCGTCGTCAAAGCCTTTGGTGGCCTCGACGAGGATACCGAAACGGCCTAACCCTCACTGATCTTCTGGATGACATAACCGGCCGCAACCAGGCCGAAGGTGGCCGTGACCGGCATACAGGCACCGTAGCCGGCACAGTTCAGCGAGCCCTCGGTGTCTGCGGCGCACTGGCCACCGGGCGCCTGCTGAGGTTCGTCGGACCAGACACAGGGCACGCCGAAGCGGCGTTTCGGATTGGAAGGAAACCCGTACGACTGGCGCAACAGCTTGCGCGTTCTTGCCAGCAGCGGATCCTGCTCGGTGCGACGGAGGTCACTGACCGTGATGCGCGTCGGATCACGCTGGCCACCGGCCGCCCCGGCCGTGATCACAGCCTGCCTGCGACGCCGGCACAACGCGATGATCGCGGCCTTCACGCGAAAGCTGTCGATACAATCGAGCACCCAGTCGTGGTCTTCGGCAATCAGTTCCACCGCGTTGTCGACAGTGACATAGTCGTCGACCTGGCGCACGACACAGGCCGGGTTGATCTGGCCAATGCGCTCGGCCAGAACTGCCGTCTTCGCCCGGCCGAGTTCATTCTGCAGCGCCGGCAGCTGGCGGTTGATGTTCGACTCCGCGACGTGGTCCATATCGACCAGCGTCAGCTGACCGACGGCACTGCGGGCCAGGGCCTCGACCGCCCAGGAGCCCACACCACCGACACCGACGACACAGACACGGGCAGCCGCCAGCCTGGCCAGGCCATCGTCACCGTACAGCCGCGCTATCCCACCGAATCGTCGAATCAGGTCCAAGCCCGCTCCCCGTGCCAATCGTCAAGCGGGTATATTACGGCCATACACGGCAGACTTCCGATGCCGGCCCGGTCCGTACGCCATGAATACTGACGAACTCGAGCAAACTGACAGCCTGAGAGACCTTTTTCTGCTCGATGTGCCACTGCTGGACGTGCGCGCTCCCGTGGAATTCACCGCCGGCGCCTTTCCGAACGCCGAGAACCACCCGTTGATCAACGACGAGGAACGTCACCGCATCGGCATCTCCTACAAGGACGACGGCCAGGACCGGGCGATCGAACTCGGCCACGACCTGGTCAGTGGCCAGGTGAAACAGGAACGTATTTCGGCCTGGCGAGATTACTTTTCGCGCCACCCCGACGCGGTCCTGTATTGCTTCCGCGGTGGCATGCGCTCGAAGATCAGCCAGCGCTGGCTGCTGGAGGAGGTCGGTATCCGCTGCGCCCGGGTGCGCGGTGGTTACAAAGCGATGCGGCGTTTCCTGATCGACCAGCTCGAACGCGACGCGGCCGCCTGTCAACCCGTCGTTATCGGCGGCCGAACCGGCGTCGGCAAAACCCGGTTGCTGACCGATTGCGGGCGCATGGTGGACCTCGAGGGCCTCGCGCACCACCGCGGCTCGGCGTTCGGCCACCACGCACGGCCACAACCGACCCAGATCGACTTCGAGAATGCCCTGGCGGTTGCCGTCATGAAACGCGTGGCCGACGGCAACGCACCGTTTGCCGTCGAAGACGAGAGCCGCAATATCGGCGGTCGACACATACCGCCTGCATTCTTCGAGCGACTGCAACAGGCGCCGCTGGTATTGCTCGAGGCCGATCTCGACGAACGCATCGCGATCACGTTGCAGGAGTACGTCCACGACGCGCTCGGGGAGTTTCGCGAGGTGCATGGCGAGCAGGCCGGATTCGACGCCTGGGTCGACTACCTGCGCGGAAGTACCGACAAGATCCGGCGCCGACTCGGTGACACCCGGCATGCCGAGGTACGCCAACTCCTGGACGACGCAATCGAACGGCAACGCAGCAGCGGCGACGTCCGTCGCCATCGCGACTGGATCCGGTTCCTGCTCGAGCATTACTACGACGGCATGTACGAGTACCAGCTGTCGAAAAAGACAGACCGCATCGTCTGCCGTGGCAATCGCGATACGGTTCGGGCTTTCCTGCAGGCCGAGTACGGAATCTGAGTCCGCTCGACATGCACCCCTGACCGGAACGCATTGCTCGCGCACCGGTCCAAGAAGGCTGTTCAGCAGCACAACACACCAGGCACACGGGACCGAATGCTTCACACCCGATTTTTCATCGCGATCCTGACGACCTGGCTCGCCTCCGGGCTACCGGGCGCGGCTACGGCGGCTGCAATGGATTCGCAATCCGTTTTCGAGAGCCGGGAACGCGCGGTTTTCCAGATCCGCGTGATCAGCCGTGAGACCGGCAAGAAGGCCAGCATCGGATCGGGTTTCGTATTCGACCGGCCCGATCAACTCGCGACCAACTACCATGTCGTCAGCGGTTACATCGAGAAGCCCGATGTCTTTCACCTGCGTTACCTCGCGGCCGACGGCACCGAGGGAGACCTCGAACTCGTCAGTGTCGATGCGGTTCACGACCTCGCCCTGGTACGCGCAACCGCTGCGCTGGGAACGCCGCTGACGATTGCCGAACCACCGGCAAAAGGGGCCAGGCTGTACGCCATGGGCAATCCGCTCGATCTCGGGTTGACCATCGCGGAAGGAACGAACGGCGGCGTACTCAGCCAGACCGACGCCAGCAGGATCCTGTTCTCCGGCAGCCTGAACCCCGGCATGAGCGGCGGCCCCACGTTTGACGACCAGGGGCGCGTGGTCGGGATCAACGTATCGACGGCGCGCAACGACATCAGCTTTATCGTGCCGTCGCGTTTCCTGCTTTCCCTGCCGAACCAATCGCAGACTGTCGAAGCCATCAAGGACGCCATCGGTCGCCAGGTGAACGGGTATCAACAGGACTACCTCGAACGCATCGTCGGGACATCCTGGGAAACAACCTCCGTACGCCAGATGTACGTCCCCGGCAGCATATCGCCGACGATCCGCTGCTGGGATGCCAGCCCGAAGAAAAAGGACGAGCAGCTTTACCGGCGTTTCAGCATAAGCTGCAAGAACGAAAATGATATTTTTCTCAGCGACCGTCTCGAAGTCGGCAAGGTACTCTACGAATACAACTGGATCGAAACCGATCAACTGGACCCGCTGCGCTTCTACCGTGCATACGAAGCGCTGAATACGAGCCAGTTCGGTGGGCGTGCAAAGGAAGACGATGTTGAACGCTTCGACTGTGACACGCGCTTCGTCGACGTGAATGGGCAGCCGTTCAAGACGACACTCTGCAGCCGGGCCTACAAGAGCTATCCGCAACTGCACGATGTGCTGTTTACCGCCGCGATGGTCGGAAAAGACAACACGGGTTTCATATTCAACCTCGATCTTGCCGGCACCGATCTGCAGACCGCGATCCGCCTGATCACGCGCATGCTGGGAGAAATCCGGTGGCAGCCCTGATACTCGAAATCCAGGGTCGGCACGGACCCGTTTATCACAAGATCGATCAAGCGATTACCCGCGTCGGTCGTGCCTTCGATAACGACATCATACTGTCGGACCCTACCGTGTCCGCGCATCATTTCGTCGTGCGCCGCGATGCCGACGGAGGCTTCGTACTGCACCCGGGCAGCGACGAGAACGGTCTGCGCCATGACCGCCGGAAGATCAGTGAACCCCTGGTGCTGCAATCCCGCGAGTTCGTGTTCGAAGCCGGACGTACCCGCATGCGCCTGCTGCCCGTCGATGCGCCGATCGCACCCACGCGACTGATGCACTGTCCCGGTGGTGCATGCCTGTTCGGCCACTGGGGCTGGGCATTGCTGCTGTTCGGTGTCCTGGTTGCCTTCAGCGCCGTGGACAATTTCCTGTCGACACCATTGCAACTGTCGTGGGAATCCTACTGGAAAGACCAGGTCATCATCGTACTCATCATCGCCGGTTTTGCTTTCGGCCTGCTGGTCGTAAACCGCCTGACCTCTCACCGCTGGGACTTTGCCGCGTCCTTGAGTTTTGTCAGCCTGGCACTTGGCCTCAACATGATCATCGACCGGGGCCTGCCCTTTATCGATTACTACTTCAATTCCGCCATCCCCAGCTTTGCCTTCGGCATCGTCTGGGGCCTGCTGATCATGCCGGTGGCACTGCTCTGGTTCCTGTTGAAACTGCAGCACGGCAACACCGTAGGCAGTCTCGTCACCGTCGCCATGCTGCTTTCACCTGCCGCCTATTTTCAAGTTGACAAGCTGGGAGACCACTACGACCTGTGGGACGAATTCAGTGGCACCGCTTATTATGAATCAACATTGGTTCCATGGGATTATCGCAGGGAGCCAACTCT
>JAGRGW010000299.1:0-5831 GCA_020445315.1 Gammaproteobacteria bacterium | reverse complement strand
AACAAAGTCAACTCGTTGCATCGACAACCTACAATAGCTATATTTGCACCGGCTTGTTGATCTACATTACCGGCCGCACCAAGAAACGGCTGGAATCTTTCTATTTTCTGGAGTCCCAATGGCAAAGAAGAATCTGTCTGACATGAGTTCCGAGGAACTCTACGAACTGGCGCGTCAGCGCGAAGAGCAGGAAACCGCCGAAGAGCGCGAAGCCGCACGTGCGAAAGTCGAGGAACTGCGCGACCAGCGGCGCGAGATGCTGGCCAGGCACCGCAAGGAAATCGCTGCGCTCGAGGCGGAGATTCGCGCCTACGGTGGGCGCACCGGCGGACGCGGCAAACGGCGTGGCGGCGCGGCCAGCGTTACCGACCAGGTGCTGGATATCGTCAACCAGGCCAAGAAAATCTCGACCAAGGATATCAAGGGTCAGCTCGAGGAGCGTGGCATCGTCGCCAACAACCTGGCGCAGACGCTGGCCTACCTCAAGAAGCAGGGCAAGGTCACCTCGCCCGCTCGCTCGATTTACAGCCCGGCCTGAGCGGGGACGTCTCCGCAGGCGCCGTGTCGCCCGACACGGTGCCCTGCTCCGCGAGTTTGCCGGCGCCGGGGTGATGCGGTAGCGTCGACGGCATTCCCCTGCAATCAACTGGCGTTTCGGGTCCTCTCTAAATGAAGCTTCCGCGCAGTCTGCGCGTACTGATCGCCCTCGGCGTGGTGGTACTCTGCCTGGCCGCACTGTTGCTCGTGCTGGTTATCAGCGAGGCGACGCTGAATATCCAGGCGCGCCTCGACGAGGCCCCGGCCTGGCTCGGTTATGCCTGGTGGGGCCTGCTCGCCGCCATCGGCGTCGGCGGCGGCTGGTTCACCTGGCGGATACTGCGTCCGCGCGGAAAGCGTGAACGCATCGCCCAACCCGACGAACCGCCGTCGCGTGAACAACTCGACGAGCAGATCGAAAAAGCGAAGGCGCTGGGCGTCGACATCGCGGAGATCGAGCGTGAGCTCGCGGAGCTGAGCCGGCGGCGCGAGGCCGGCGAAATTCACGTTGCCCTGTTTGGCGAGATCTCGACCGGCAAATCCGCGCTGATCACCGCCCTGCTGCCCGACGCCGAGGCCAGGAGTGACGTCCGCGGCGGCACCACGCGCGAACTGGCGCGCTATACCTGGCGCAGCCGGGGCGGCGACACCATGCTGTTGACCGACATGCCCGGCACCGCCGAGGCCGACGGCGACCTCGACCAGCTGGCTATCGACGAGGCCACCCGCGCGCACATCGTCGTCTACGTTACCGATGGTGACATCAACCGCGCCCAGCACGGTGCTCTCAGTGCCCTGATGGCCCTGCACAAACCCCTGGTACTGGTGCTCAACAAGTCCGACCAGTACACCGACGATCAGCTCGGCCTGCTCAACGCGAAGCTCGAGAAACTGGTGGCGGGACAGGCCAACGCGAGCTTTGTCAGCGTATCGGCCGCAACCACGCGCAAGGTCGTCGTCAAGCGACCTGATGGCAGCGAGACCTTCGAGACGCGCGACGTCGCGCCCCGGGTCGAAAAGCTCGCACGTGCCTTGCAGCGCCTGGTCGACGGGAACCAGGATCTGCTCGACCGTCTCAGCGACAGTGCGACCTTCGTGCTCGCCGCACGCCAGCTGGATACGGCAGTCGCGGCGAACCGCCGTCGCAAAGCCGACAAACTGGTCGACGCCTACGCGGCCAAGGCCGTGGTCGGCGCGATGGCGGCGATCGCGCCGGGTTCGGACCTGCTGATCCAGGGCTACCTCGGTACCCAGCTGGTGCGCGAACTGGCCGAGCTGTACGACACCAAGGTCGCCAAGTTCGATACCGAACTGCTGCTCAAGCTGGTCCAGCAGCATGCCGCAAAGGCCCATACACTGCTGCTCGCCGTGGCCGGCAACGCCCTCAAGGCCTTTCCCGGCATCGGCACCCTGGCTGGCGGGGCGATGCACGCCGTCGCCTATGGCATTATCTTCCGTACCCTGGGCCGCGCTCTGACCATCACGCTGGAATCGCGCGGCGAACTGCATCCACGGCAAACGGCCAGGCTGTTCGAGGAACGACTCGGTGGAAATCTGGAAACGTCTGCGCGAAGCCTTGCCGGGGTTGTTGCCGAACAGCTCCGCAAGTCGAACGACAGAACACCAAGCTGACGGCGATTCACACCCGACCACGACACTCGAGGGTCTGCGCGATCGGTCCGTGGACACCTGGAACCGCGTGCGCAACGGTTCTTCCAAGTGGGTCTCCGATCATGTGGCCAGCCGCGTGGCCGAGTACAGGCCGGGGGCCGAGGCGCAACTGGCCCGCGCGCGCGACCGGGTTCGCGACCTGTCGACGGCAGCCGGCAGGCGCCTGTACGAAACCTCGTCGAAGCTGGCAGCCAGGCACCTCCCCGAACGCTCCGCCCACGCCGGGCCGGATGGCGATTCCCACTTGGCGCTGGCGCGTGAAAGCCTGCGCGAACTGCTGACCGACGAGCGCATACCCGACGAGGTGCGCGAGGCGCTCCACGACGACTACACGCAGGTCCAGGACATGCTCGACAAGCTCGAGTTCGGGCATATCCACATCGCCCTGTTCGGGCGGGTCAGCGTCGGCAAGACCGCCCTGGTCAATGCCCTGCTCGGGGAACAGCGATTCTCCACCAGCCCGCTGCACGGCGAGACGCGCTCGATACAGAGCGGCAACTGGCAGGAGTTCCGCGACGGCAACGTATTCCTGATCGATACCCCCGGCATCAACGAGGTCGACGGCGAGGCCCGTGAACAACTCGCCCGTGAGGTCGCCGAGCGTGCCGACCTGGTACTGTTCGTCGTCGACGGAGACCTGACCGAGCCGGAACTGTCGGCACTGCGCGCACTGACCCGCACCGGTCGCCCGCTGCTGCTGGTATTGAACAAGATCGACCGCTACCACGGCGAGGATCGCGACAACCTGGTCGAGGCACTGCGGCAACACAGCGCCGACATGCTGCACCCCGACAACCTCGTGACCACGGCGGCCAGTCCCGCCCCGCAATGGGTCATCCGGGTCGACGAGCACGGCGACGAGACCGAGCGACAGCGGCAGCCCGAGCCCGATGTCGAACGCCTGCGCGCACGGCTCTGGCAGGTGCTGGAAGAGGACGGCAACACGCTGGTGGCGCTGAACGCCACGCTGTTCGCCGGCCAACTCAGCGACCAGGTCGCAACGCGCGTGCTGGCGGCACGGCGCAAGCTCGGCGAGAACGTCATTCGCACCTGGTGCATCGCCAAGGGCGTGGCCGTGGCCCTCAACCCCGTACCGGTCGCCGACCTCGTCGCCGCGGCCGTTGTCGACGTGTCGATGGTCGTGCACCTGTCACGGGTGTACGGCCTGCCGCTGAGTCGTGTCGAGGCCGGCCAGCTGACCAAGACCATCGGCACGCAGATGCTGCTGCTGATGGGCACGATATGGGCGATCCACCTGGTCGCCTCGGCACTCAAATTCGGCACCGGTGGCCTGTCGGCGATCGTCACCGGCGGCGCCCAGGGGGCAGTCGCCTACTACAGCACCTTCGTCGTCGGACGCGCCGCCGAACAGTACCTGGTGAACGGCAAGTCCTGGGGCGACGCCGGGCCCAAGCTGGCCGTGCGCGAGATCCTCAACAGTATCGACCGCGACTCCATTATCGAGCAGGCCAAGGCCGATATCCGCGCCCGCCTGTCGAGCGGCAAGGCCCAGTCCTGACGATAACGCCTGGCGGCCACCCGTGCCGGATCATCGGCCAAACCTGTCGGCACAACCATTAATTAGCATTCCATAACATACTAAATTGAGTTACATTGGGCGCGGCCGGACCGGGATTCCCGCCGGCGTGCCTCGTCTAATAAAACAGGAGTCAAGAACGTGCCGGTATGGAGTTTGATTGTCTGGTTGGTGATCGGCGGAGCCGCCGGTTTTCTCGCTCAACGCATCATGGGCGGAAGGTCGCCCGGTGGCCTGCTCGGCGACCTGGTGCTCGGCATTCTCGGGGCCATTGTCGGTGGCTATGGCCTGTCGCTGCTCGGCATCTCGGGCAACGGCGGTCTGGTGGCGACCTTCATCGTGGCTTTGGTCGGCGCCCTGGCACTGCTCTGGCTGGTGCGCCAGTTCAAGAAAGGCGCGTAAGCGACATGACCGACAAGAGCTGGCTGGAGAGCCTTTCCGAGATACTCAACAAGCCATTGCCCGGTACGGCGCCATCGCAGCCATCACCGGCTGGCAAACCGGTCGTATTCGGTGACGACGAATCGCTGCTCGACCGCATCACCGACATCCTCAGCAAACCGCTGCCCGGGACCGAACAGGCCGACGACGCATCGACAGCGCCGACAGCGGTCGTCGAGCCGGAAAACCCCGGTGAGACCGCCGTGCGGGAGGCCAGCGACAGCGATGATGATGACGAACCGGTATCGACGACCGCCGCAGCCGGCGCGGACTGGATGCAGCGCGAGTACGAGCGCTTCAACCAGCACCAGGAGGCCGGCCGCCAGGCATTCAGCGCCCAACAACGGGTCGAGCAGGAGCGTTTTGCCGCCTACCAGCAGGCCCAGCTGGACCAGTTCATGCACTCGCAGGAGCGTGAACGTGCCGTGTTCCGCCACCACCAGGAGGCCCGGTTCCAGGCCTGGCGTCACGACCTGCGGCATGCCTACCGGGCAGAACCGGGTCGGCCGCCGGCACCCCGGCCACCCGGCATGCGTCCACCGCCGCCCCCGCCGCCGTGGTGGCGCAAGAGCTGACCGGCAGCGCCGGGCCGTCACGCCGTGGCGGCCCGGCCAATTTCCGGGGATCGACCAGCGGACTCCCCAGAGCCAAGCGTCGCTCACGGCACTGCCAGGCGCATGACCAGCTGCACCACGCCAACGACGAGCAGCACGAAGACAGCCGTCACCAGCAACCCCACGAAGATGAAATCACGCGGCCGGCCTTGCCTGAAGTCACGCTCGCGATTTTCGTTCTTCTGCACGCCGATGAACGACGACAGCACGCTCTGCAGTACCTGGTGAAATTTCAGCTTGCCCTGCTCGTCCGCCATCGTTCCGACCCCTTTCATTAATTGGTTCAACTTAAACGGCACTGCCGCCCGCCGCGACAGCAGGCAGGGACATATCGGTTCCCGGCGGGACCGGATAAAGATTCCGGACCAGCAGCCGCCACCTGAGCACACGACGCGCAGCACAAACGGGGATGCTGAGACGATGCCCAAAATTGGCCTGGAACAACTGGTGGTCCTGGTCGTCGAGCCTTCGTCGACGCAGCGGCGCATCATTTGCCGGTCGCTGGAGGCGAATGGTATCCGCTCCGCCGACCAGTGCGAAACCGGCACGGCCGCCCTGGATCGACTCGCGGCCGACCCGCCGGACCTGGTGATCAGTTCGCTCTACCTGCCTGACATGACCGGGACCGACCTCGTCCACCGTATCCGCGAATCGAGCCGGTTCGCAGATACCCCCTTCATGCTGATCTCCAGCGAGACGCGGTTTCGCTACCTCGACCCGATTCGCCAGGCCGGCGTCGTCGGTATCCTGCCCAAGCCGTTTACCGATGCCGAGCTGCGCACCGCCCTCGGCACGACACTGGATCTGCTCGACGACGAGACCGAGCACCTGGCCGATCTCGACACCGACTCGATGAAGGTCCTCGTCGTCGACGACAGCCGCATGGCGCGCAATCACATCACCCGGGTGCTCGCGACACTCGGCATCGAATCCGTCGACCACGCCGAGGACGGCGTCCAGGCGCTGGAGATGATCGAGCGGCACTACTACGATTTCATCGTCACCGACTACAACATGCCGCGCATGGACGG
>JAGRGW010000298.1 GCA_020445315.1 Gammaproteobacteria bacterium | reverse complement strand
TTCAAGCTGCGCGGCGCGTACAACAAGATATTCAACCTCCCGGACAGTGCCCGGCAGGCCGGTGTCGTGGCTGCTTCGGCAGGAAATCACGCCCAGGGCGTGGCCTTGGCTGGCAAGCGCCTGGGGGTGAGTACGACCATCGTCATGCCGGTAACGACACCGGCAATCAAGGTCGAAACCGTTCGTCGACTCGGTGGCAAGGCCGTGCTGCAGGGCGATTCGTACGACGATGCCTACGCGCATGCGCAGGTATTGTCCAAGGAGAAGGGGCTTACTTTCATCCATCCCTTCGACGACCCCGATGTCATAGCCGGGCAGGGTACGGTCGGCATGGAGATCCTGCGTCAGCATGCTGACCCGATCGATGCCGTGTTCGTGCCGGTCGGTGGCGGTGGTCTCATCGCGGGCGTCGCTGCCTACATCAAGCACATCAGGCCGGAGATCCGCGTCATCGGTGTCGAGCCCGAAGATTCACCGACGCTGGAGCAGGCGATGGCGGCGGGTCGGCGAGTGGTGCTGCCGCGCGTCGGACTGTTCGCCGACGGTGTAGCGGTGCGCCAGATCGGCAAGGAGACTTTTCGCGTTGCACGCAAGACCGTCGACGAAGTGATCCTGGTCAGCACCGACGAGATCTGTGCGGCGATCAAGGACATATTCGACGACACCCGCAGTGTCGCCGAGCCGGCCGGGGCGCTGGCGATTGCCGGTATTAAGAAATACGTCGCGCGGCTGAAGCAGGACGCGGATACGCGGCGCCAGACGCTCGTCGGTATCCTGAGTGGTGCCAACGTCAACTTCGATCGCCTGCGCCACATCGCCGAGCGGGCCGAGGTCGGCGAGCAGCGCGAGGCGTTGTTCGCGGTAAAGATCCCCGAGCGACCGGGCAGCTTCCTCGCGTTCTGTCGTGCGCTCGGCAAGCGCAGCATCACGGAGTTCAACTATCGCTACTCCGACCAGCGTGACGCGCAGGTGTTCTGCGGCGTCGAACTGCGGAACGGTAACCGCGAGCGCGCCAGCCTGATCGAGTCGTTGCGCGGCAAGGGGTTCGAGGTCGAGGACCTCACGGATAACGAGACAGCGAAACTGCATATTCGCTACATGGTGGGCGGTCACGCACCGCAGGCGCACGACGAGAAGCTGTTCCGCTTCGAGTTCCCCGAGCGCCCCGGAGCCCTGCTCGATTTTTTGAAAGGGCTTTCGCGCGGCTGGAACATCAGCCTGTTCCATTACCGCAACCATGGTTCGGCATACGGACGCGTACTCGTCGGCCTGCAGCTCGATGAAGCGGCTGCGCAAGAGTTCCGCGAGTATCTGGACGAGATCGGGTACGAGTACAGCGAAGAGACCGACAACATCGCTTACAGGCTTTTCGCCAGCGGCGGCTGACTCGCTGCGCCAGCCCCATGGCACAGCGTTTTCCTGCAATGTCCGCCACAACGGCGTTTCGACGCCCTTGTCACGCAGCGTGGTGAGACGCCCCAGTGGGCGGTGCTTTTTCGGCAACGCAGCAAAAAGCCCGGTCAGCTGACCGGGCTCTTCAGGTTCGCCGACGCGTGATCACTGCTTCTTGCGTGGAGTCACTTTGCGTGGCCTTGCGGCGACCTTCTTTTTGGCCGCAGCCTTCTTCTTAGGTGCTGCCTTTTTCTTTGGAGCCGCCTTCTTCTTGGCCGCTGCCTTTTTCTTTGG
>JAGRGW010000297.1 GCA_020445315.1 Gammaproteobacteria bacterium | reverse complement strand
GGGACAGCGACCTGCTCGACTTCGCGATGCTGGTGGCTGACCGGCTCCTGGCCGGGTTCGAGGATCGCGACCACGGTGGCTTCTTTTTTACCGCCAACGACCATGAGAAGCTCGTCCACCGGCCGAAGCCGCTGGCCGACGACGCCTCGCCGAGCGGCAACGGCGTCGCCGTCGAGGCGCTGCGCGAGCTGGCCGTGCTGAGCGGTGAGCTGCGTTTCCACGACGCGGCGGAACGGGCCCTCGCCGCCTCCCTCGGCGCGCTGGCCCAATCGCCGTACGCGCATGTCGGGCTCCTCGAGGGCCTGTCCACCCATTTCGAGCCATCGGAACAGCTGGTGATCCGGGCAACCGCCGACGATGCCCAAGCCTGGCTGGGAAGCGCGTTCTCCCGCTACGTACCGGGACGCAGCGTGTACGTCGTGCCACCCGACGCGACCGGCCTGCCGGCCGGCCTCGCCGACAAGCCCGGTCGCACCGGCGGCGTGGTCGCCTATCGCTGCCGCGCTGGCGCCTGCGACCCCCCGGTCGAGGCGCCCGGGCAGTTGGTGTAACCTGCCAGCCACCTTACACAGCCGGAGCCCGGACGTGCGATTCGGCGGGAATAGCTGTCGCCGGTCTGCGTCTCTACACTCATGTCAGACAGCAAGCCAAGCCTTTTCGGCGCTTTCGGGCGCCGCCGGGAACTGCAAAAGCAGATATGCGCCGAGCGTGATCGCCTGTATCGCATCGCCTGGTCGTGGTGTCACGACAGCTACGAGGCAGACGACCTGGTCCAGGAAACCATCGCCAGGGCGCTCGACAAGCTCGATTCGCTGCGTGATCACAGCCGGCTGCAGGTTTGGCTGACGCAGATACTGGCCAATCTCAGGCGCGACCGGTACCGCCGGATCACACCTGACACCGGCCTCGAGACCGACACGATCGTGGCCGGCGACGATCCCGAGTCAAGCGTCAACCGGCAGCAGCTGGCCCGGCGCACCCGGCATGCGATCGAGAAACTCAGCAACGACCAGCGCCAGGTGCTGACCCTGGTCGACGTTGCCGAGTTCAGTTACGCCGACACCGCGGCCATCCTGGACGTACCGGTCGGCACCGTCATGAGCCGCTTGTCACGTGCGCGCAGGCGCATGCGCGAGTTGCTCGAGCAGCAAGGCATAGGACATGCCGAAGTCATACAGCTGAGGACCCCCCGATGAATAAGAATCACGAACTCGAACTCAATGCCTACGTCGACGGCGAACTCGCCGCCGATCAGCAGGCCGAATTTCTCGACGCCATGCGTGACGACCCGGAACTCGCCCGCGCCGCCTGCGAGCTCGGCCAACTCAAGGCGCAGTTACGCCTGGCCTACGCCGAGCCGCCGCCCCCCCGCCGCCAGGTCATCACGCGCTCGATGAGCACCTGGCGAGCAGTCGCCGCCGGCGTCTCGATGCTGGCCGTCGGCCTCGTCGGTGGCTGGCTGGTCAACGATGGCAAGACCGCCGAGCGTATCGTCATGCTGGACCCCGACGGCCGCGGCCAGGCGCCGGCGGTCGCAGGCGCCGAGGACACGCGCATCGTGTTCCACCTGACCAACAACGACCCGATGGTCGCCGGGGAACTGCTGGACGAGGTCGAGAATATGCTGCAGGCCTACCAGGCGGACGGTCGCCCGCTGCGTGTCGAGGTGGTCAGTCACAGCGACGGCCTCGACCTGTTGCGCACCAGCCTCAGCGAATACCAGGAGCGGATCCACGAGCTCGCCGCGGGCTATTCGAACCTGACCTTCGTCGCCTGCAAGAACACGATGGACCGCCTCAAGGTCGAACACGGTATCGAGGTTCAGTTGCTGCCCGACGCCGAGGTTATCGACTCCGGCGTCACCCACGTTGTCAAACGCCAGCGCCAGGGCTGGTCGTACATTCGCGTCTAGGAGAAAAAACCGCGATATGAGCATGCGGCGATTCTCGGTTCGGGCAGTGCTGCTGTCCCTGCTGGCCGCGGCCGGCGCACTGGCCGACGCGAGCCCGCAGCGGGTCGTCTATCACATCAACAGCGGTGACGCCCAGCACCAGTCGTCGGTGCTGCGCAGCATGCAAAACCACCTCGACGAAGCCGGTTCGGGTAATGTCGAAATGCACTTGGTCCTGCATGGCAACGGCGTCAGCCTGCTGTTGCTGCCCGAGGCACTGACACAGGTCGACTATTTCACGCAGGCCAACGCCACCTCCTCGATCCAGGTCCGCATCGAGAACCTGAAGGTGCAGGGCGTCGTGTTCAAGGTCTGCGACAACACCCTGAAACGCCACAAGGTCGACCGCAAGCGGCACCTGTTCGACGTCGCCGAATCCGACCTGGTGCGCAGTGGCATCGGCGAATTGGCGCGCCTGCAAGGCATGGGGTTCACCTATATCAAACCGTGAGGGACAGCTGTGACCCTGACGGTTACACGAACTGGCGCGCCATGGGCGCAACAGCGACCGCGGGCAAAACCACCCGCTACCACAGCAAGACTGCCAAAGAGCAGGAGATAGAGGAGTGAGAAAATGAAGACCCTGATGACGCTGTTGATGGCCGGGCTGATCGGCCTGGCGACGTGGGGCGGTGCGGCTGTCGCGTCGCCGGCTTACGGTAAACAGAAAGTCGTTTACCACATCAATTACGACAACCCGAAGCAGCAAACGGGCGCCTTGCGCAACATCCAGAATCACATCAATGCGGTCGGCAAGGAGAACCTGGAACTGCGTGTCGTCATGCATGGCAACGGCCTGTCGACGATCCTGCTCCCGGAGGCGCTCGCACACACGAAAGGATTCAAAAACGCCAATGCCGATCCGCAACGGCAGGCCGCAATCGACAACCTGAAGATCCAGGGTGTGAAGTTCAACATCTGCGCCAACACGATCACCGGGCGGAAGGTGAACCCGGAAACAGACCTCTACGATTTCGTGCAGGCTGACATCGTACCCAGCGGCGTCGCTGAGCTGGCCCACCTGCAGGCACAGGGCTTCACTTACATCAAGCCCTGAGGACCCGGCGTCACCTGACCTAAAGGCCCGCGTTGCGGGCCTTTTTTGTCAGTAGCCGCGGTCGGGGGCCATATCGGTCTCCGCTGTAATTTTCTCCGGATTCCGCCGGTCTTGTTCGTTGATGACAAAGTTGCGCAACACCTTTGAGCCGCTGGTACAGGCGCTTTCGCCCGAGCTCTACCGCTATGCCTTGAGCCTGTGCCACAACCCCGATACCGCCGAGGACCTGGTGCAGGAGACGTTCCTGCGCGGCTGGCGGGCGCACACCGAATTGCGCGACACGCGCGCGGCGAAGGCCTGGCTGTACACCATTCTGCGCAACGAGCACGCGCGGCTGTACGAGCGACAGCGCCCGGACGTCTGCGACCCGACCAAGCTGCCTGACATCGCCGTGACCGGCTACGATACCCGGCCGGAGGCCCACGCCCTTCGCCGCGCACTGGCGACACTGGGCGACGATTATCGTGAACCGTTATTGCTGCAGGTGATCGGGGGGTTCAGCTGCCGCGAAATCGGGCAAATGCTCGACCTCAACACCAATACCGTCCTGACCCGCCTGTTTCGCGCCCGCAAGACGCTGCGCGAGCAGTTGGGAGGGGCCTCTGCCCGGGAGGCAACCCGATGAATTGCCTGGAGTTTCGCCGGCAGCTGACAATCGACCCGATGACCGATGACGGGGCCCTGGCGGAGCACGAACAGCAGTGTCCCGATTGCGCCGCGTTCGCGCGCGAGATCCGTGCCGACGAGATAAAGCTGCGCGCCCTGCTTAGATCGATCCAGCCCCCGGAAGGCATGGCCGACAGGATCCGGCTGGCCGCCGGCTTCGAGCAGCGCGCCGCCGTGCGTCGACGCTGGTGGTACGGGGCGGCGGCCGGCGTGCTGATGGCGATCGGCGTCAGCATGGTGTCGCTGTTCTCGACGACGCTGGAGCGTGGCAACGTCGCCCTGGCACAGTCGGTCATCCACCACATCGAGGACGAGGCGAACCACCTGCACGAAGCGCATCCGGTGTCGAGCGGCCGCGTGAACTACGTTTTCCGACGGTTCGGTGCCGAGCTGACAACAAACATCGGTCCGATCCATTTCGCCGCCGAGTGCCTGATGCGTGAACGCAACGGGGTTCACCTGGTACTGCCGGGACAGTCCGGCCCGATCACGGTGTTCTTCATGCCGGGCGAGACGGCTGACGGCGACCTGGAGATCCGGTCGCCCCGTTTCCAGGGCCACCTGGTACCGACCGACTGGGGTAGCATCGCCGTTGTCGGTGAGCGGGGAGAGGTGCTGGAGGACTTGGGCCGGCGGATCGCGGCCGCCGTCAACTGGCCCGACGGCGAAATTGCCGTATCAACGCTGCCGACGTTCCGGAGCGGCGCGCCCGACTGGCCGCTTGTCGCGCAGCAGCAGGATCGTTGAACGACACTGGCGGCAGCGCAGCAACTGGCTGCCTTTGAACAGCTTCATCCAGAACGACCGGTGATAGCGGGTCATGTCGGTGCTGCCGCAGACCCTGCAGACACGTTTTCGGGTTATCCAGCCCATTACTGCTCCGCTACGGGGGACAAGCGATCAGTCGCCCCAGCCGGCGGCAGCAGCGTCGTCGCTGCTGCGGGCATCGACCCAGCGCTGACTGCCGTCGGCCTTGAGCTCCCGTTTCCAGAACGGCGCCCGGGTCTTCAGGAAGTCGATGATGAACTCGCAGGCGCGAAAGGCCTCGCCACGATGCGCGGCGGCAACAGCGACAACGACGATCGGGTCGGGTGGCCTGACCTCGCCGACCCGGTGCACCAGTCGCACGCCGAGCAGTTCCCAGCGTTCCAGTGCCTCGTCGACGATCTTCCGCAGGGCCTTTTCTGTCATGCCGGGATAGTGCTCGAGCGTCATCGAGGCGATGTCGTCGCCCTGGTTCAGGTCACGCATCAAGCCGACGAAGCTGACGACGCCACCGACACGGGTGTCGCCCGCCGACACCGCCGCGATCTCCGCCAGCGCGTCCAGCTCGTCCGCCTGGACCCGGATCTCGATACTCATCCGCCAGTCACCGGTGGGAAGAATCCGACTTCGTCACCATCCTTCAGTAACGAGGCGTCATCGGCCATTTCCTGGTTCACCGCCACGAGCACGCGCTGGTCACCGGCGAATGCCTGCTGCCAGTCGCCGCCCCGTGCCGCCAGCGCCGCGCGCAGTGCCGCAACCGAACCCGGCGCATCGGAGACGGTCTCGCCATCGCTGCCGAGGCGCTCCCGAAGACTGGCGAAGTAGAGAATGCGGATCATGACAACAGCTCGCAGAAAGGCAGGAAATCGACCTCTTCGCCGGCCACCACTTTCTGGCTCTCCGGCAACACGACCAGTCCGTTGGCCCAGGTCACGGAGCTTAGCACCCCCGACGAACGACTGGGGTGAACCGCGACACGAATCTGCCCGTCGTCGCAACGGTAGGCCCTGCCACGGTGGAATTCTCGCCGCCGGTCGGGACGCGGCCAGTCAAAATCGGCCCGGGCACGCCAGAACACGGGCTGCCAGTCTTCGCGACCCTGCAGGCGCAGTATGTAGGGGCGGACGAACAGCAGGAAGGTAACGAACAGCGACACCGGGTTACCCGGTGAACCGATGAAGGGAACGTCGCCGATGTGACCGAAGGCCAGCGGCTTGCCCGGCCGGATTGCCAGGCGCCACATGTCGAGCGAGCCGAGCGACTCGACCGCCGGCTTGACGTGGTCTTCCTCGCCGACCGAGACACCGCCCGACGCCAGCACGAGGTCGGCCTGGCTGGCGCCGTCGGCCAGCGCCGTGCGCGTTGCGTCGAGCGAGTCCTCGACGATACCCAGGTCGACAACCTCGCAACCCAGTGCCTGCAGCAGTGCCGTCGCGGTGAACAGGTTGGAGTTGTAGATCTTGCCCGGTGGCAGGGGCTCGCCGGGCATGACCAGTTCGTCGCCACTGGCAAACAGTGCCACGCGCGGACGCCGGACCACCGACAGGCGATCGATACCGACCGCGGCCGCGAGGCCGATGTGCTGGGGCGCCAGGCGTGTGCCAGCGGCAATGACCTCGCTGCCGAGCGCGATATCCTCCCCGCGCCGACGGATGTTCTCACCGTTCTCGACGGCTCGACCGATGGTCACTGCCGTGTCGAGCGCCTCGCAGACCTCCTGCATGACAATGCTGTCGGCACCCGGCGGGATCGGTGCGCCGGTAAAAATACGTGCCGCCGTGCCTTCGGCCAGCGGCGAGGGCACGGCACCGGCCGGTACACGCTGCGAGACAGGCAGGGTCACCGGGGCGCTGGCGCACTCGTCCGCGCGCACGGCGTAACCGTCCATCGCGCTGTAGTCCCAACCCGGCACGTCGATCCGACTGATGACGGACTCGGCCAGGACCTCGCCCAGCGCCTCGCGCAGTCCGACCTCGCGCCGGCCGCCCAGGCGCCCGGCCTTCGCGACCAGTCGCTGCACGGCCTCGTCGTAGCCGACCAGGCCATCCAGTGTCGGCGTGCAACTGTTGTCTGCCACGGCTTCCTCCCAACAGGGTCCGTTCGACCTCGATCCGGCCAGTTTACAGCGCGAAACCGAATGTCTCGTGGAATCTTGCGTCGAAATCGGCCCGGCCCAGGCCATGGTTTTGCGTACCGGCCTGTTCGATCTTGATCGAGCCCAGCAGCGACGCAATGCGACCGGTCACCTCCCAGTCGAGGCCGTTCTGCAGGCCGTAGATCAGACCGGCACGATAGGCGTCGCCGCAGCCGGTCGGATCGACCAGCTGCCGGGCCGGCGCCAGCGGAATATCGTAGCGACGCTCGCGCGTGTAGATCGTCGACCCCTCGCCGCCGCGCGTCACGATGACGGCCTCGGCCTTGTGCGCCAGCTGCTCCGGCGACAGGCCGGTGCGCTCCTGCATCAGCTTGGCCTCGTAATCATTGAACGCCATCCAGGTCGCCTGGTCGGCGAACCGCGCCAGGTCGTCGCCATCGAACAGCGGCATGCCCTGGCCGGGGTCGAAAATGAACGGGATTCCGGCGGCGGCAAACTGCTCGGCATGCTCGATCATGCCCTGGCGGCCGTCAGGCGACACCATGCCCAGGGTTACGTCGGCGACGTCCGTGACCCGGTTTTCGTGGGCGAAATTCATGGCCCCGGGGTGGAACGCGGTGATCTGGTTGTCGTCCTGGTCGGTCGTGATGTAGGCCTGCGCCGTGTAGGCATCGGCGATCTCGCGCAGGCCGTCACGACGGATGCCCTG
>JAGRGW010000296.1 GCA_020445315.1 Gammaproteobacteria bacterium | reverse complement strand
CCAACGCCTACATCGCCATGAAGACTGCCGAGAAATACGGCCGCGTCAATCCCAAGAACTTCACCGGCATGCTGCGCCTGGACCACAACCGCGCGCTGTCGCAGTTGGCCGCCAAGTCCAATCGCCCGGTCTCGAGCCTCGAGACGCTGGTGGTCTGGGGCAACCACTCGCCGACGATGTACGCCGACTACCGCTTCTGCAAGTCAAACGGCGACAGCGTCAAGGATCTCGTCAACGACGAGGCCTGGAACCGCGACGTCTTCCTGCCGACCGTCGGTAAGCGCGGTGCCGCCATCATCGATGCGCGTGGCCTGTCTTCGGCCGCGTCGGCCGCCAACGCCGCCATCGACCATATCCACGACTGGGTGCTGGGTTCGAACGGCGGTTGGGTCACCATGGGCGTGCCGTCTGACGGTTCTTACGACATCCCCGAGGGCCTCATTTACGGCTTCCCCTGCACGACGGAGAACGGCGAGTACAAGATCGTCAAGGGCCTGGAGATCGATGAGTTCTCGCGTGAGCGCATCAACCTCTCGCTCAACGAACTGCTCGAGGAACGCGACGGCGTGAAGGACCTGCTGGCCTGATCGGCCTGCACCAAGGGTCGTGAGCATCGGGGGCGTTATCGCCCCCGATTGCGTTTTGGAGCCCGCTGGACGATGGCGCTCAGGAAATGACCGAATGTGCCGAAATCCAGCATTACAGCGAGATGACAGCGTTGGTCCGTATCGGCGAAGAGTCGACCGGATCGCGGTGCACAAGGGCCTCCGTCATGACCAAGTCCACTGAAGAACAGCTGCTTCAGCAGATCGATTTCTACAAGGCGCTGTTGAACAGCCTGCCAATCCCGTTTTTCGCCAAGGATCGCGATGGGCGCTACGTGGATTGCAACCGCGCCTTCGAAGCGACCTTCGGTGTCGACCGCGACGACCTGGTTGGCAAAACGGTCGACGACCTGTGGCCGGCGGACCTGGCCCGGAAGTACCGCGAAATGGATCGGCCGCTGCTGGAGCATGTCGAGGACCAGGAGTACGAAGCAGTGGCCGAACCGCGGGACGGCCAACGACGGCAAATCCATTTTCACAAGGCGAGTATTGCGGACGCGTCGGGCCAGTCCATCGGGCTGGTAGGCGTCGCCCTGGACGTAACGCCCGAACGTGCGACCGAGAAGGAAATGGAGGCCTATCGCGAGAATCTGGAGGAGATGGTCAGGCAGAAATCAGCGCGACTCGATGCCGCGCTGGCCGACAAGGCGGCCACTATCGCCAACATTTCACGCGCAATACGGACCCCGTTGCATGCCGTCGTCAATTTTTCGAATCTCGGTGTGACCCGTTGCGCGCCCCGTTGCGCCAACGATGATCCGGGGCCTTACTGCGCGAAGGCAGGGCAGCGTGCAGAACGCCTGTTGCACCTGGTCGACCAGTTCCTGGAACAGGCCGAGCGTGAGGCCGGCGAACGCGTCTACGTGATGGCCGACGAAGACCTCCTCGAACTGGCTGAATGTACCGTGCGCGACATGATGGCATCGACGATGAACCGCGGTGTGACGGTCAGGATCGACCCGCAGACCGACGATACCAGCGTCACCGTCGACAGGGAGGCGATCATCCAGGTCATGGTCAATCTTCTGTCCAACGCGGTGAACGTTTCGCCGAAGTCGGGCCGCGTGTTGCTGGCGATCTCCCGTCCTGACCAGCAAGCCTGCATCGAACTGCGCGTCACCGACGACGGACCGGGGGTGCAGGAGGGCGAGACGGAGCTGATCTTCGAGCCCTTTCAGCGCGGCAGTGCAGCGGTCTCGGGGAGCACCCGGAAGGGTCTCGGCCTGGCCATCGCGAGGGACATCGCCCGCGATCACGGCGGTGAACTGGTTGCGGTCGCGGCCGGTCCGTCGGGTGGCGGTGAGTTCCGCCTGACCCTGCCTGCCGTCAACACGCCGGAAGATGCCTACCAGGTCCTGATTTAGTGGGCCATGCGGGTAATTCTGTAACGTTCAGCCACGGCGCAGGCTGCGTCGGCAAGGCGCAGTCCGCAGGGAATGGTAAGCCCTTTCCAAGGATTGCAACACAGCCCACGCAGCCTGCGCCGTGGCCCTTTGGGAGCCGCCGTACGAGCGCGACTCTGCGTTGCGTTTCTTGACAAGGGAGCGGCCATTGTCTGCGAAACGCGCCTTGATTCGCACTCGTACGGCGGCTCTGAGTGTTACAGAATTATTCGCATGGCCCACTGCCCACTAGCGATCCATCGGGTCGCCCTGCCATTCGATCCGGTAGAGGTCGCGTCGGCGATCGAGGTAATTCCGCACCGACCCCTCGTTCTGCAGTTCCTGCAGCTTGGTCAGGTCGACGTCGACGATGAGGGTCATCTCGGTGTTGGGCGTCGTCTCCGCCATGATCGCGTCGTGCGGAAACGCGAAGTCGGAGGGCGAGAAGACGGCTGTCTGTCCGTACTGGATGTCGACGCTGTCGACCTTCGGCAGGTTGCCGATGCTGCCGGCGATCGCGACATAGCATTCGTTTTCGATGGCGCGGGCCTGCGCGCATCGACGCACCCGGAGGTAGCCATTCTTGGTATCCGTCCAGAACGGCACGATCAGGATCTGCATCTCCTTCTCGGACAGCAAACGCGCCAACTCCGGAAACTCGACGTCGTAGCAGATCAGGATGCCGACGCGACCGAAATCGGTCTTGAACAGGCGCAGTTCGCTGCCGCCCTGCATGATCCAGTCTTTCTTTTCGTGCGGCGTCGGGTGCAGCTTGTACTGTGCCTCGGTCGTGCCGTCGCGCTTGCACAGGTAGGTGACGTTGTACAATTCGTCATCCTCGATCAACGGCATCGAGCCCGCCACGACGTTGATGTTGTAACTGACGGCGAGCCTGGAAACGGCGTCGCGAATCTGCTCGGTGTAGCCGGCCAGGTAGCGTATGGCATCGACCGACGTCTGGTGGTTTGCCAGCCCCATCAGCGGTGCATTGAAAAACTCCGGGAAGATGGCGACGTCGCAGCGGTAGTCCGACAGGGCATCGATGAAATACTCGACCTGCTGCAGCAGGTCTTCGACGCCGTGCATCTCGCGCATCTGCCATTGCACGCAGCCGATGCGCGCACGCGTCTTGTCTGCGCCAAACAGCTTCCGACGCGAATGGTCGTAGTAGATATTCGACCACTCCAGCAACGTCGCATAGCCACGAGACTCCTTGTCCTCGGGCAGGTATCCCGTCAGCACGCGCTTGACATCGAAGTCGTTGCTCAACTGGAAGGTCAGGATCGGGTCGTACAGTTCCTTGCGCTTGACCGCCTCGATATAGGCCTGTGGCGACATCTCGTCGGCGTGCTGCTTGTACGAGGGGATTCTCCCGCCGGCCACGATTGCGCGCAGGTTCAGGCTGCGGCAGAGTTCCTTGCGCGCCTCGTAGAGTCGCCGGCCGAGACGCATGTCGCGGTAGTCCGGCGACACGAAAACATCAACGCCGTAGAGGACGTCGCCGTTGGGGTCGTGCGTCGTCAGGTAGGCGTCACCGGTGATCTCTTCGTAGGTATGGTTGTCACCGAACTTGTCGTAATCGATGATGACCGAGAAGGCCGCAGCGACGACCCGGCCGTTGTCGTCGATGCAGATCTGTCCCTCTGGGAAGGTCTTCAGCATTGCCTGGAACTTCTTCTTCGGCCAGCCGCCGCCGAGCCCCGGGTACACCCGGTCCATGACCTGCTTGATGTCATCGTAGTCGTTGACGCCGAGGTTGCGCAGTCTCAAGCGATGGTCGAGTGAGTCGTCGGTATGTGTTGTTTCGTCGTTCATTGGTATCAACCTGGCCAAGCCTTCGGTAGTGCGTTGGCAAACGTGTGGCGGCTGCCGGACGGCCCGGTTGACGGTGAAAGACCGGGGCGTTGGTCAGGGTGGCAAACTGCCCGTATGCCGTTGTCTGTCGAATGAGTCATTCCAGTGTACGGTTTTGACGCCCGATTTGCCTGCATGCAAACCGGTGCGCCGTGGTTTTGGTGGGCAAGCGGTCGCGCAACTGGCTCTCAGGGCAGAGTCCATCGGTTTCATCGGCCCCACCGCGCACGGTATCCGCGGGCATCGACATGCACGAACGGGCCGTGTGCTGGGGTGGTGCGGTAGGAGGCCAGTCCACCGCGGAAGGGTTGCCAGCCACCGGTCTTCGTCCACCCTTCGATGAGGTCGTACAGGAAATCGGCGTCCGCCTTGCTGACACGCCCGTCACCGTTGAGGTCGTCCATCAGGCCGTCGCGTGGTGCCACGTCAACGAATATGTCGGCGGCGCCGCCGAACAGGTGGCGCGAGGAACTGGTGCGGTTGCCGATCGTGCGGTTGTACCATGGCGTTCGAAAGCCACTCATGATCTCCAGGCTCTCGGTCGCGATGCCGCGTGCATTCAGCTGCTCCAGGATGCGCTCCAGCTTGATCAACAGTTCCGGGCGGAGTGCCAGGTACTTGGGCCAGTCAGATGCCTGTTTGCAGAGAAACTGCCCGAGCTGGAAGTGTGGTGAGACCTGGACCTGGCCCAGTGAAGGTGTCACTTCGACGAAGCCCCTGGGTGCGAGGTAGGCGTCCAGACCCCGGAAGGGCTTTTCCGGGTACTCGCCGATTCGATAGTGATCGAGCCAACCTTCAGTGGCCCGGGTGGCCGGTTGCAGCACGAACACGTTGAGGCGCATGACCTCGCCGTCGTGCAGCAGCTGCAGCGGATAGAGGCCGGCACGGTCCGGCGCCTCCCAGTCCCATCCGCCTGCCGTGGTCGAGGCCTTGCCGTCGTCCACCTGCAGTTGCAACTCCACTGCGCTGCGTATGGCAAGCGTTTCTCCGGGGAGCAGGTAGAGTCCGAATACCCGGTAATCCAGCATCAGCCCGTTGGCCTGGATGGCGAAATTGAGCCGGCCGGCATCAAACGCAGGCAGCTTTGCATGGGCCAGCCCGGCAAACAGGACGAGCGCCAGGAGCGATGCCCCGAGTGCCAGGCGATGCAACGAGCGGGCGATGGCTACGCTCATGCGTCGGGCGCCTGGTTCAACGCGGAGAACACGCGCTGATCGCGATCGTAGATGTCGTTGACCAGTCGCAGCGCCCCGTCGTCGTCGACCACAGCCGTGAAATAGAGGATATGCACCGGTACCCTGGTCGCAAGATCCACCCGGGTTTCCCGTTGGCTGTCGAGCGTGCTGTCGATTCGCCGGCGATCCCAGCCGGGCGTTTGTGCGAGCACCCAACTGGTCAGGCCAAGGGCGTCGGCAACCCGGATACAGCCGGACGAAAATGCCCGCTCCCCGCGGTTGAACAGTTCGCGACCGGGGGTGTCGTGCAGGTAGACATTGTGTGGATTCGGGAACATCAGTTTCACCTGGCCGAGCGCGTTGAGCGGTCCGGGCCGCTGGCGCAGGCGGAAAGGAAAACGATCGGCAGTGTACTGGCTCCAGTCGATCGACCCTGTCGGCACCGGGCTGCCGTTGCGGTCGAGCACTTCGAAACCGAGCCGTTCCGCGGAAGCGGGGTCTTTTCGAAACGCGGGCAGCTTGTCGAGGCGCGCCAGGTTGTGCGGCGTTTCCCACCACGGGTTCAGGACCACGTAACTGATCTGCCCGGAGAAAACCGGTGTTTTGCGATAGGTGCGGCCAACGATGACATCGTGCTCGCGTTCGACCCGCCCGTCCTGTACCGCCTGCAAGCGGTAGTCGGCGATGTTGACGCGGATATGCCGTTGACCGAGCGAGTCCGGCAGCCAGCGCCAGCGTTCCAGGTTTACCCGGATCTGGGCAATGCGGTATGCCGGGCTACGGTTGAGTTCACGCAGTGTCACGGGTCCGACGATGCCGTCGGGTTCGAGGCCGATGCGACGCTGAAAGGCCGCGACGGCAATCTCCATGTCGGTATCGAACGTGTCGGCCCGGTCGCCGCCTGCGTCGATCAAGCCGGTCGCGCGAAGGCGCTGCCGCAGGTCCCTGACCCGTGCGCCCACGTCACCCGGTTTCAATGCAGGTCCTTCCGTTATTCGTTGCCATCCACCATCGGCGGCCGCTTTACGGTATCGCTGCAGGGCCAGTTTCAGTTCGGCGTAGGCAGTGTTGGGCGGTGCGAGCTGTTCCAGGCTGTCGGTGATGTTGCCGGTCGTCACGGCCTGCTCGAGGTATGCCGCGAGGTCGCGTTCACGCCGGATCGCGGTCCAGTCCGGTTCGACCGTGACCGGGTTCAGGCGGCCGCTCAACAGGTGTGCCGCCAGGGTCAGGTACGCGTCGGATGCCAGCAGTTCGAGCGCGACAGGGTTTTCAGCCGTACGCGCCCGGCGAATGGCGTCCAGGTGGTAATGCGTCGGCTCCAGGCCGTGCGCTTCGGCGTCGATCACGGCATCGATCAGTTGATCGACGGTCGTGTCCTGCCACGCCGGGCGATAAACCCTGCGGGCATAGAATCGGGCGACGGTAGCGCGCGCGCGCACTGTTTCGTCCAGCGCGAGGAGCGGGGTGTCTTCGGCCTGGGTGAGACGGCCCCGTAACCGCTCCCCGGTGTCACCTGACGGGTTGCCCGCGGCGGTGAATGGCGCCCACGTGCAAGCGAGCAAAAAGATCAGTGCACGGACGTTCAATCGTTGTTTCGACATCGCTGAATTGCAGCTTGAGACTTCGTCGTTGGACAACGCGCGGGTGTCGTCGTTCCCGGGTTCGGACAAACGCGAGCACCTGTCGACGATCGTCAGTCGAATCCTCGGGCCGTATAGTAACGTGGAACATCGTCTGTGAATCGCGATCACGCTGGGATCCCCGCAATGCGAACGCTTATCTGGCTTCTGGCCGCAACGGTATGGCAACTGCTTCCCCAGTCGGCCGTCTCGGCAGCACTGGGCGTCGGGTTGGCGCGCTGTTCGGGCATCGAGGACGACCGTGCGCGGTTGTCCTGTTACGACCAGTTGTCGTCGTCTCTGGGGAATGCGAACAGCTTGCCTGTGGTCCCGGTTACTCCGCCGCCATCCGAACCGGCTTCGGCGTCGTTTTTCATGGACGACAACCCGCTGTCGGAACAGCAGGACCCGAAGGAAACCGACGCGTCGTCGAAGGTGAGGCGCTGGTTTGGCATCCGGCCGTACCATAAAAACTACGTCCTGCCGGTAACGTACAACAGTCGGGCGCAGGACAACCCGTTGGTGGGCGCCGAAGGCGGGCTTCGGCCCGAGAACCTGGAGGTGAAGTTCCAACTCAGCTTCGAACTGCCCGTGTGGCGGGACGTGCTCGTCGATGACCTCGATTTCTATGTCGCGTACACCCAGTTGTCGTTCTTCCAGGCGTACAACACCCAGTACTCGTCGCCGTTCCGGGACACCGCGTACGAACCCGAGGCGGGTTTCAACTGGCAGCCCGACCTGGCCTGGTTCGACTGGAGCCTCGAGTCGTTGCGCATCGCGCTCAACCATCAGTCCAATGGCCGCACGGAACCCCTGTCACGCAGCTGGAACCGGGTGATTGGCCAGGTCGAGGTCAAACGCGATGACCTGGAACTGGGTCTGCGGGTGTGGACGCGTATCAATGAGTCCTCAACAGATGACGACAATCCCGATATCGTCGATTTTCTCGGTCATGGCGAGGTGTTCGCCGGGTACGAGTGGGGATCGCAGCGTTACGGCCTGATGTTTCGCAACCTGTTCGAGCACCCGGCAGTGCAACTCGACTGGAGCTACCTGCTGACCGACAACGTCCGCCTGTACGTCCAGTATTTCAACGGCTATGGCGAAAGCCTGATCGACTACAACCGAAAAGTGAACCGTATCGGTGTCGGTTTCATGCTCGACGCCTGGCCATAGCAGCATGGCGCAGCGTATCGCCGTGAACGGCCGGTGTACACGCGACATTTCGCACGTAGGCACCGTCTTTCCTGGTTGGATACGGTAATCCGTCGTTCGAAACGGTTAGAATCCCCCGGAATCAACATTCTGTGGTCCCTGGCGGCGTCAGCGGGGCCGAACGGGAGAGACCTGACCATGTCCGAAGCTCCAGTACCGTCGAATCGCCTGTCGAAAGACATGACGGATGTCCTGATCCGCGTAGCGTCGATCGCAGTCGTCGTCTACCTGTGTGTGCGCGTGTTCACGCCGTTTCTCGGGCTCATGCTGTGGGCGCTGATACTGGCCGTTGCGCTTTATCCCCTGCACCGTGGGCTGGCGGCCCGTCTCGGTGGCCGAACGGGCAGGGCCGCGACGTTGATCGTGCTGATCGGCATCCTGCTGATCGGGGTGCCGACGGCGATGCTGGGCAGCTCGTTCGCCGGCCAGGTCCATGACCTCTACGCCGCTTTGGATGGCAAGTCGGTCGAGATACGCCCGCCCGATCCGGCGGTGGCCGAGTGGCCCCTGGTCGGGGAGCGCCTGTACAACGCCTGGCAGGCCGCGGCGACCGACCTGCCAGGATTTCTCGAAAAGCTGCAGCCACAGCTCGGCAACCTGGCGAAGCACGCACTGGCAATGGCCGCGAACACGGCGGGCGCTGTCCTGGCGTTCCTGGGATCGCTGGTGATTGCCGGCATCATGATGGCCTACGGCGAATCCGGCAGCCGGGCGATGGAGCGGATCAGTATCCGGCTCAGCGGACCCGCGGCCGGTCCGCGGGTACACAGCCTGTCGACCGCCACGATTCGCTCGGTCGCCACCGGTGTCATCGGCGTGGCCTTCATCCAGGCGCTGCTGCTGGGCATCGGTTTCCTGTTTGCCGGTATTCCGGGCGCCGGCGTGTTGGCGCTGGTCGTCCTGCTGCTGGGCATCCTGCAGGCGCCGGCCCTGCTGGTGTCGTTGCCGGCGATCGGCTACATCTGGTGGGGCGGCGACGGATCTACCGTTATGAACGTGGTCTGGACCGTCTACCTGCTGGTCGCGGGATTTGCCGACAATGTCCTGAAGCCCCTGTTGCTCGGCCGCGGTGTGGACGTGCCCATGCCGGTCGTGCTGCTGGGGGCACTTGGCGGCATGATCTCGGGCGGCATCATCGGCCTGTTCGTCGGCGCGGTGATCCTTGCCGTGGGGTACCAGTTGTTCATGGACTGGGTCGACGAGGGACAGAATGCAGACGCGACAGCCCCGACCGGTGATACCGGGGCTGCCACTGACACGGGAGCGGCGGGCAGCTGACCACGCGCATGTCCCGTACCGCTTTCCGGGTGCGCCTCGCGCTGCTGCTGGGCGCAGCGATACTGATGCAGGCCTGCACGACGCTCGGTCCGGACTATCGCGAGCCGGACGTCGACTGGTTGCAGGCCTGGCAGCCGGATCTTTACGGCCAGTGGGACCCCGACGGGCAGCGCCCCCCACCCGACGCGGCATTCTGGTGGCAGTCGTTCAACGACCCGGCGTTGAATCGCCTGATCGATGCGGCCCACGCGGCCAACCCGACGCTCCGAGTTGCCGGCCTGCGCATTCTCGAGGCGCGCGCACGGCTGGGAATCGCCGGCAGTGCCCTGTATCCGCAGCTGCAGCAACTGACCGGGTCGGCGAGTTACGTCGACACCCGCAGTCACGGCGGCGGCACGCCGGGTGCCGGCGACACGAGTTTTGGTGCCTACCAGGCGGGTTTCGCGTTCGGCTGGGAACTGGACTTCTGGGGGCGGTTCAGGCGCGGGGTCGAATCGGCCGATGCGGCCTTCTTCGCATCGATCGCCAACCAGCAGGATGCCCAGGTCCTGCTCAACGCCCAGGTCGCCGACCTGTATTTCACCTTTCGTACGCTGGAGCTTCGCATCGGCATAGCGCGTGAGAACGCGGCGATTCAGAAACGCAGCTACGACATCACGCAGAAGGTTTTTCGCAGCGGCGAGGCATCGGAACTGGACCTGCAGCAGGCCAGGACGCAGTACCTGGCCACGCTGGCGACCATACCGGAACTGCAGCTCGCGCTGACCCGGACCCGCAATGCGATCGGTGGCCTGCTCGGACGACCGCCGGGGGAACTGCCGGAACTGGCCGTGCCGCTGGAGCGGCTGCCGGCCGCGGAGGTCGGCCGGCTCCAGGACACACCGGCACGCCTGCTCATGCGCCGACCGGACGTGCGTGCCGCCGCCTGGCAGGTGGCTGCGCAGTCGGCCCAGATCGGTGTTGCTGAGGCCGACTACTACCCGGCCATCTCGTTGCTTGGTTCGCTGACCTGGTCGGGCAATTCGCTGTCGCGCAGTGCCGATACGACGACGCTGGGGATCGGCCCCGGCCTGAGCTGGAACCTGTTCGATCATGGGCGCATCGCCAACAACGTGCGCCTGCAGGATGTCCGTCTGCAGCAGCTGATCGAGCAATACCAAATCGTCGTTCTGCAGGCGGCCCGGGAGATAGACGACGCCGCCGTCAGTGTCGTCAAGACCGCCGAGCAGGCGCACTTCCTCGGTGAATCGGTCAAGGCCGCCCGGCGTTCCCTGCACCTGGCCAACGCGCGCTACCGCGAGGGCTACGCCGACTTCCAGCGGGTGCTCGACGCGCAGCGCGCGGTGTTCTCGCAGACGGAACAGGAACTGGTCAACCAGGGTAACCAGGTGGCGGCGTTGATCGACCTGTACCGCGCGCTGGGCGGCGGCTGGGTGCAGACGCCGGTCGATGCGCTGGTTCCGCCCCGGACGCGTGAGCAGATGCAGCAGCGCAGCGACTGGGGGGATCTGTTGACGGCGCCGCTGCCGGCGGCGGTCCCGATGCCGGTCGCATCCGAAAGCGAGGTAAACGATGAGTGAGGGTAAAACGGCGCCGACGGGTGGGCCGGGTAAGGGCCTGTTCCTGATCCTGCTGGTGATTGTCCTGAGCCTGGCCTGGTACCTGTTCGCCGATCGCTACACGCCTTACACGACACAGGCCCGCGTGCAGGGTTACGTCATCGGTGTGGCGCCCAAGGTGGCCGGGCTCGTGACCGATGTCTGGGTCGCCAACAACCAGGAGGTCGAGGCCGGCCAGCGCCTGTTCCAGATCGACCCGGCGCAATACCAGATCGCGTTGGAGCGTGCGCGCTCGGACCTGAAGAATGCCCAGGGCCAGGTCGATGCCGGGTCCGCCGCCGTGCGTTCGGCCAAGGCCAACCTGCGCGCCGCGCTGGCCAACGAACTGAAGGCCG
>JAGRGW010000295.1:6353-6844 GCA_020445315.1 Gammaproteobacteria bacterium | reverse complement strand
TACCAGGGAAGCGGTGATCGCCATGGTTGTTTACCTCAAAAATTCAATCAAATCGCTGATAACAAACGGCCCCCGGCCGGCAAGCCGGACAGGGGCTTATCATCCGGTCGGCGTGGTCGCCCAGACGAACGTCAGGCGGCTGTGCCGTCTGCGGTTTCGCTGCGTCCGGCCGCTGCCGCGGTAGCGGCCGCCGCGCGACCCTCGAGGATCGCTGCCGCAGCGCCCTGAACGTACAGCTGTACAGCCCGGATTGCGTCATCGTTGCCCGGAATGACGTAGTCGATGCCTTCCGGGTCGTTGTTGGTGTCGACGACGCCGATCACCGGGATGCCCAGCTTGGCCGCCTCGGCCACGGCGATTTTCTCGTGGCCGGTATCGACGATGAACATCGCGTCAGGCAGGCCGTTCATGTCCTTGATGCCGCCAAGACTGCGCTCGAGCTTTTCCTTTTCGCGGTGCAGGGTCAGCGCTTCCTTCTTATTGAAGCGCGC
>JAGRGW010000295.1:0-6323 GCA_020445315.1 Gammaproteobacteria bacterium | reverse complement strand
TCCTTCAGGCGCTTGATCGACTGCTTGATGGTCTTGAAGTTGGTCAACATGCCGCCCAGCCAGCGATGATTGACGTACGGCATGCCGCAACGCTCGGCCTCTTCGCGTACGACGTCGCGCGCCGACCGCTTGGTACCGACGAACATCAGCTTGCCACCGTTGGATGCCAACTTGCCGATGAAATTCATCGCGTCGTTGTACAACGGCAGGGTCTTTTCCAGGTTGACGATGTGAATCTTGTTGCGATGGCCGAAAATGAACGGGCTCATCTTCGGATTCCAGTAACGGGTCTGGTGCCCGAAATGCACGCCAGCCTCGAGCATCTGGCGCATAGAGACGTTGCTCATGAATAACTCCGTATTGTCTTGGGTTGAGCCTCCACGCACCCGGACGACCGACCCGGTTCTCACCGGGCACCCAGGCGCCACGTTGCGGTGCGTGTGTGTCGTTGTTTTCCGGTTCCGACCGGCGGTCTTGACCGCGCGGTTACGAGCACCGGGGTAACCCTGAAAACAGGGTGCCAAGCGGCCATTGCCGCCGAGCGGCGCGTTTTATACCATACCGGGCTCCCGGCCTCAATCCGTTTAAACGGCCAACATCTTGATTTTTTTTGTCAATTCCAGTTTCAGGGAGCTCGATGCCAGTCATCATCAAAACGCCTGACGAGATCCAGAAGATGCGCGTCGCCGGCAAACTCGCCGCCGACGTCCTCGATATGATCGGCGAACACGTCAGGCCAGGCGTCAGCACCGATGAACTCGACCGCATCTGCCACGACTATATCGTCAACGAGCAGCAGGCGGTGCCGGCACCCCTGAACTATCGCGGTTTTCCCAAGTCGATCTGCACATCGGTCAACCACCAGGTGTGTCATGGCATACCGGGAAGCAAAGTCCTGAAAGACGGCGACATCGTCAATATCGACGTCACGGTCATCAAGGACGGCTTCCACGGTGACACCAGCAAAATGTTCACCGTCGGCAAGCCATCGATACTGGCCCAGCGGCTCATCGACGTGACCCACAAGGCCCTGTGGACCGGGATCGAGTTGGTCCGCCCCGGTTGTCGTCTCGGCGATATCGGCCACGCCATTCAGACCTTCGTCGAGGCGCAGGGTTACTCGGTGGTGCAGGAATACTGCGGGCACGGCATCGGACGCGGATTTCACGAAGACCCGCAGGTGCTGCACTACGGCACGCCCGACACCGGTATCAGCCTGCAGGCAGGCATGACCTTCACCATCGAACCCATGGTCAACGCCGGCCGGCGCAACGTGAAGCTCCTTCCTGACGGCTGGACCGTCGTGACCAAGGACCGCAAGCTGTCGGCGCAGTGGGAGCACACCATCCTCGTGACCGATACCGGCTTCGATGTCCTGACGCTGCGCCGTGACGAACAGCCGGCGCAGTTCGGCTGACCGCCCCATGGCCGATTCCAACGCGGCACTGCTCGACGAACTCGATCGCAGACTGACCGGAGACGAGCCCGACCTGGCGGTGTTCAAGGACATCCTGCGCAAGTCGCGGGACCTGCGTGCCAGGCGCTTCGCCAACGGCACGCGCGCCAGCCTGCTGGTGCGGTCGGCGGCACATTTTACCGATGCGGTCCTGAGCCGGGTCTGGCAGCGGTTCCTGTCGCTCGACCAGGAAGCCTGCCTGGTCGCCGTCGGCGGTTACGGTCGCGGCGAACTGCACCCGGCCTCCGACATCGACGTGCTGATACTCACATCGCAGAACCCGCAGACGCTGGCCGAGCGTATCGAACCACTGGTCGTCTTCCTGTGGGACATCGGCCTCGAGATAGGCCACAGCGTCCGCAGCCTGACCCAGTGCGTCGACGAGGCGCGTGCCGACGTCACCGTCATCACCAACCTGATCGAGACCCGGCTGGTCGCCGGCGACGAAGGGCTATACGCCGAACTCGACGAGCAGATCTCGCCACAGCACATGTGGTCGAGCCGAGAGTTCTTTGCCGCCAAGCTCGAGGAACAGCGCCGGCGCCACGCCAAGTTCGACGACAGCGGACAGGGCCTCGAACCCAATATCAAGGAAGGCCCCGGTGGGCTGCGCGACATCCAGACCATCGGCTGGGTCGCCAAGCGCCATTTCGACGTCAGTACGATGGAGGCACTGGTCGGTCACGGTTTCCTCAACGACCAGGAATACCACCAGCTCAAGCACGGCGAGGAACACCTCTGGCGGGTGCGCTACGCGCTGCACCTGCTGACCGGCCGGCACGAGGATCGCCTGCTGTTCGAACACCAGCGCCAGTTGGCAGTCCAGTTCGGCTACACCGATGCCAGCGCCAACCTGGCCGTCGAGCAGTTCATGCAGGCCTACTACCGGGTCGTCGTGCAGATGCAGCGGCTCAACGAAATGCTGTTACAGCTGTTCCAGGAAGCCATCCTGCTGGTCGACGAGCCGGTCGAGGTGGTGCCGATCAACCGTCGCTTCCAGGCGCGCAACGGCTACCTCGAAGTGACCAACCCGGGCATCTTCGCGCGTTACCCACTGGCGATGCTGGAGATGTTCCTGGTGCTGCAGCAGCACCCGGAGTTGCAGGGCGTGCGCGCGAGTACCATTCGGCTCGCCCGCGCCCACCGTCACCTGATCGACGAGCGCTTCCGCAACGACATCCGTGCGCGCGCCCTGTTCGTCGAGATCTTCCGCCAGCATGACGGCCTGACCCACGCCACCCGGCGCATGCACCGTTACGGCATCCTGTCGCGTTACCTGCCGGCGTTTCACACCGTCATGGGCCTGATGCAGTTCGACCTGTTTCACGTCTACACCGTCGACGAACACATCCTGATGGTGATCCGCAACATGCGGCGCTTCGCCCTCGAAAAGCACGCCGCCGAGTGTCCACGCTGCAACGAGGTCTACGCGCGCCTGCCCAAACCCGAACTGCTGTACCTGGCCGGACTTTTCCACGATATTGCCAAGGGCCGCGGCGGCAACCACTCGATACTGGGCGCCAAGGATGCCCGCGTGTTCTGCCTCAAGCACGATTTCTCCGAGTACGACTCCGACCTCGTCGCCTGGCTGGTCGAGAAACACCTGGTCATGTCGCACGTGGCCCAGCACCAGGACATCGATGACCGCAAGGTTATCAAGGCATTCGCCGAGGACGTCGGCAGCCCGGTCCGGCTCGACTACCTGTACCTATTGACCGTCGCCGACATGCGCGGCACCAACCCGGCGCGCTGGAACTCCTGGAAGTCCGCCCTGCTCGACCACCTGCACACCAAGACCAAGGAGTTACTGGAACGCGGCCCGGTCCGACTGCTGCAACCCGACGACATCATTGCCGAGCGCCAGGCCGCCGCGCGCCTGCAGCTGCAACGGCGCGGGTTCAATGATACCGGCATCAACCTGCTGTGGATGTCGTTGAGCACCGACTATTTCCTGCAGAACAGCGTCGAGGCGATCGTCTGGCATACCGGCCTGCTGTGGCCGCCCGGGCGCGCCCAGGACGATGTGCGCGTGTCCCTGCGTAACGACCGCGAACTGCGCTGCACGGAGTTGTTCGTCTACGGCCCCGACCGTGACGACCTGTTCGCGCACACCACGTCGCTGCTGGACCAGCTCGGCCTCAACGTGCTGAGCGCACGCATCCAGTCCACCAGCAACGGGCTCAGCGTCAACAGCTACATGGTGCTGGAGGAGGACGGCAGTCAGCTCGAGGGCGCCGAGCGGCTCGAGGGCATACTGCTGTACATCGAGGAAAACCTGGCCGACAGCGAACCGACGCAGAATCCGCCGCGTATGCCGCGCCATCTCAAGAGCTTCCAGATGCCATCGGAGGTCTCGTTCGCGCAGGACGACACCCGCCACCTGACCCTGCTGACGCTGAAGACCAGCGACCGGCCAGGGCTGCTGTCCCTGGTCGGCCAGGTGTTCGCCAAGAACCGGCTGCGCCTGCACTCGGCCCGCATCGCCACCGCGGGTGCCATCGCCCAGGACACCTTCGCCATCACCGACGACGCCGACCGGCCGATCGTCGACGACAATCGCCTCGAGTCGATTGCAGCGGCTATCAAGCAGACCCTGGACCGCTGATCAGTCGCCCTGGGGTTCATCGCCGAAGCTGGCCGCGGCCACCCGGTCGGCAAACGCGTCGACCTGGTGCCAGTCGGTGTAATCGACGACCGCATCGGGCCGCGTCGGCCCTCCGGTCATCCACATGATCAACCGGATCACCTGGCGATCCCAGAAACCGTACAGCGGGTAGTTGAGCTTGCCGGCGAAAACCGCCAGCGCCCGCGGCTGCCAAGGCACCTGGGCCAGGAAACGTTTCAGGTACGGGTTGCTGTCGACACCGGCGCGATGAGGCTTGCGCGCGACCAGGCTGACCGAGAACAAGGCGGCCGGCAGCCGCTGCAGCGTCTCCGCGTGCCGCCGGACGAATGCCAGCACGTTGTCGCGATGCCTGCCGTAACGGATGCTGGCGCCGATGACGACGCGGTCGAACCGGACAGGATCCACAGCGCCATCGTCGTCGAGCGAGACCTGCGACACCTCGTGCCCTTGCGCCTCGATGCGCCTCGCCACCCGCTCGCAGATGGCCCGGGTATGCCCGTCGACAGTCGAGTACAGCAGCAGGAACCTGGCCATGATGTGCTCCTTGTCAATCGTCGGCCTGGATCAGCTCCCAGGCATTGCCGTCCGGGTCGCGGCAGAACAGTGCCTCGCGTCCCGAGCGGCTGCGGGTAAAGGGAATACCGGCACGCTCCAGCCTGGCGGCGAAACCAGCCAGGTCGCGGACCGCTATGGCCGTATGGCGGTCGCGGCCGCCATGCGCCGGGCGACCGTCGACCGGATCGGGATTGGGCAGTTCGAGCAGGTGCAACTGGCGGTCACCCAGTCGCAGCCAGGCGCCGTCGAAGGCCAGCGCAGGGCGATCATCGATGCGCTCGAGCCCCAGCACGTCGCGGTAGAACGCCAGCGCCCGCGCGGTGTCGGCCACTACCAGGCTCACGTGATGCAGACCCAGTACCTTCATGCCTGCTCCTCCTGCAGAATCGCTATCATCGCCGCCCCAAGGATCAGACCGCCACCAAGCCACTCGCGACCGACGATTGCCTCGCCGGCCAGCCACCATGCCGAGATCGCGCCGACCACCAGTTCGAACAGCATAATCACGGCCGAACGCTGCGCCGGCATGTGGGTCACACCGTACATCACCGCCAACGTCGACAGCATGAACCCCCCGAGCCCCAGCGCCACCGTCCCCGACCAGGCAATCACCGACGCGTCCGGGACCTGCGGCGATGACAGCGGAATGAACGCGGCCGATACGACGACCACGCCGAGCCAGGCGATATGCGTCTTGGTGCGCACCCCGAGCTGGCGGATCCGTCGCGTCAGGACATTATTCAACGCGAATGCGAATCCTGCACTGATCGCGAGCAAGTCGGCCTGGTTGAACGGCACGCGCCCGAGCCCCGGGTCCCACAGCATGATCAAGGCTCCGCCGAGCCCGAGCCCGAGCATCGCCGCGGTACGCCAGGTCAACGGCTCCTGCAGCAACCAGCGCCCGAGCAGCACGGTCCACACCGGCGACAGGTAGAACAGCAGCACGACACGGACGACCTCACCCTCGAGCACGGCCAGCACGAACGCAACGTTGGTCCAACCGGCGGCCAGCAACAGGCCCGTTACCTCGTGCCAGGACGCCAGAATGGTCCGCCTCGGCCAGCGCACGAACGGCACCAGCGCGATGAAAGCGACCGCGTAGCTGACCAGGGTCAGCCAGGCCCCGGCGATGCCGGCATCTTCGAGCAGCCGGCTGGGATACCAGACCAGGCCCCAGAAGGTTGCGCCGTAAAGCAGTCCGAGTGTCGGCCACAGGCGGCCAGGCGCAGCATTCACCGCGTCGATCGCCTATAATCGCCGGCCCGGTAAATACCCGTGTACTGCATGAATCCTGACCTGGACAAGCTTCAACCCTACCCCTTCGAGCGGCTCAATGCGCTCAAAGCCGGCATTACGCCGGCCGACAAGCCGCACATCGCCCTGTCGATCGGCGAGCCGAAGCATGCCACACCCGCGCTCGTTCAGGCAGCCCTGCGCGACAACCTGCGCGAAGGGCTGTCCAGCTACCCGCTGACCCGCGGCATGCTGCCGCTGCGCCAGGCCATCACCGACTGGCTGACGCAGCGCTTCCGCTTGCCACCCGGTTCGCTCGACCCGGAGCGGCACGTACTGCCCGTCAGCGGCACGCGCGAGGCACTGTTCGCGTTCGCCCAGGCCGTGGTCGACCGCGAGCGCGAGGCGCGCGTGCTGATGCCAAACCCGTTCTACCAGATCTACGAGGGTGCG
>JAGRGW010000294.1 GCA_020445315.1 Gammaproteobacteria bacterium | reverse complement strand
ACCTCCGGGTGTTCCTTGCCGAACAGCGTGAACAGGTGACCGACCTTGAACGGCTTGCGACCGTCGCCGATGTACAGCTGGCTGTCCTTGGTCACGGTACCCTGGTGCACGCGAAACAGCGCCAGCTTGCCGACGAAGGGGTCGAAAACCACCTTGAACACGTGCGCGACGACGTGCTTCGACGGGTCCGGCTGCACCAGGTAAGGTTTGGCATTGTCACCCTCGCCGATCAGGCACTGCGGCGGATTGCCCTCGGTCGGGTCCGGCGCCAGCCTGGCGATGACGTCCAGCAACTCGTTCACGCCGGCACCCGTGCGCGCCGACGTGAAGCAGACCGGGATCAGGTGGCCTTCACGCAGGGCCTGCTCGAAGGGTTCGTGCAGTTGTTCGGGCTCCAGTTCCTCGCCCTGCTCGAGGTACTTCGCCATCAATTCCTCGTTCACCTCGACGACCTGGTCGATAAGGTCCTGGTGCGCCTTGGGCACGCTGGAGAAATCACTGTCACCGGCCGGGTTGAAGAAGCAATCGACGACGCGCGTGGCGTTGTCGGCGGGAAGGTTCAGCGGCAGGCACTCCTTGCCGAAGGTCTCCTGGATCTGCTCCATCAACGTCGGCAGATCGGTGTCCTCGGCGTCGATGCCGTTGACGATAATCAGTCGACACAAGCCACGCTCGGCCGCGCGGGTCATGACGCGTGTCGTCACCGGCTCGATCCCGGCATGGGCATTGATGACGACGGCTGCCGTCTCCACGGCCGGCAGTGCGGCCACGGCCTTGCCGAGAAAATCCGGTGCCCCGGGGGTATCGATCAGGTTGATGTGACTGCCAGCCCAGTCGAACGACACCAGCGCCGTGTCCAGCGAATGCCCTTTCTCCTTCTCCAGCGGATCGAAATCACTGACGGTGTTGCCCTTGGCGACCTCGCCCGCCGCCGGAATACGGCCCGAGGCAGCAAGCAGCGCCTCGACCAGAGTCGTCTTGCCGGCATAGGCGTGGCCGACGAGCGCAATGTTTCGGATATCCGCAGTCTGGTAGGACATGAATTCGATTCCTCCGAAGGGTTGTTCTTGAGATTGAGCAGATTGGCCATAAGCATAAGGGTTTTGCGCACGATCGATGCTGCGCCGGATCAACGCAAGTCGCGCATTCCCGGCCACGGGGCCTTGCCGACACGCCAGCGGGCCGCCACCGGCAGGCATCCAGGCAATTTTGGCGCTAGGATTGGCAGTTCACCGCCACTCGGCACCGGGAAACGGGCATCGCGTGACAGCCACACACAAGCCAACGATCGTCGTCGTGGGATGCGGATTTGCCGGTTACAGCCTGGTCCGGGAACTGCGGCGCCGACACGGCCGCGCGCATCACATCGTCGCATTCGACAAGCAGCCGGGGCTTTACAACTATCCGGCACTTCCGCGCCTGTTGTACGAAGAACTGGCTGCGACCGATATCGAGATACCCTACCAGCGTCTCTTTGCGGGCCTCGACGTCGATTTCCACCAAGCGCGCATTACGGCAATCGACACCGCCGCACAGCTTGCCTGCACCGATTCAAGCACATTTGCCTTCGATTATCTCGTCGTTGCCACCGGTTCCCGCGCACGCCCCCTGCCACAGGACGATGGCGTCTTCGTCTATTACCCGAAGGCCATGCGGCACCTCGACCGGCTCAGAACGTACCTGCAGACACCCCCGGCCAAGCAGCAGCGAAACCTTGCCGTGATCGGTGGCGGCCTGACCGGGATCGAGTTCGCCCTGGCCATGCGCGATGCCATCGACCCGGCCAGCGGACGAGGCGCGGCACCTGCCACCCGGATTCACCTGTTCGAACAAGGTGAAAGGTTGGTACCACGCCAGCGGCACGCATTGGGCAGGGCCCTGCACCTCGAACTGGAATCCGCCGGCGTCGAGGTCCACCTGCTGAGCGAGGTCTCGCGCGCGATGCGCAATGGCCTGCTGGTCCGTGGAGAAGCGTTGGCGATGGATTGCACGGTCTGCTGCATCGGCGTGCAACCGCATCTGCGCCAGGGCATCGATGGCCTGGAAACCGGTAACGACGGACTGGTCGTCGACGATGCGCTGCGACTGGGGGGCACGGGCAGGCTGTTCGCCGTTGGCGACGTGATGACGATGCGCGGACGCAAGTCAGTGTCCGTGGAACTGCACATGGCGCAACGGGCGATGGAACAGGGCCGGCACACAGCCCGCAACATCGGCAGGCTGCTGCTGGGTGGGGAGGCGCAGGACTACGCTCCGACCGAGAGACCGGTCAGCGTACTGTCGCATGCGGGACGCGGCGTGCTGGCCTACCGGGATTTCTGCATTCGCGGACGACTGGCCGGGCGGCTGAAACGCTGGCTGGACCTGAAACACGTCTAGCCTGCTAGGTTTCACGACCTGCGCCGCGGGCCGCTGCTAGGCTCGCCGTGGCAGGGCGCACTCGCCGCAGCCAGGTAACCTGGCCGGGTGGTTTGCGGGTCGACCATCACACCCCCGCGCCCGGAAATCACCGCGGTGCGGAAAACCGGCGTGAACGACAACATCGCCGAACACGCCACCCCGTTGTTCAGTTCCGCTTCGGTGCTGTAGGTCGACGCTGGATGCCGTGCGTGTCCAGCGCCAGGATCCAGTCGACCAGCGCCTCGGCGTCTTCGCGCTTGACGTTCACGCTCGGCGGCATGAAGCGCATATTGACGTTTTCCCAGGTCTTGGAGCCACTCCCCAGCGTACCTTCGGTAATGGCCTGGACGAGCCGGTCCTTCGCGTGCGAACGCCCGGCGTACTCCGCCGCAATCTCGCGAAACGCCGGCGCCAGCGGCACGACACGACGATCCTTGACCGGGTCCAGGCCATGGCAGATGGTGCATCCGCTGTAAGTCGCCAGCGCCATCATGTTGTCGTGGCGTACGAGCTTACTGGCCAGTTCCGGTTCGACATCGAGACCCAGAATCCAGTCGGTCAACGCCGCCGCCTCATCCCGCGTCAGGTTGACGTTCGGCGGCATGAAGCGCATCGCGACCTTGCCCTCCCAGGCCTGTTGGCGATAAGCGGTACCATGAATCACGCGGTCGAGAATCCGATCGAAGGCCTTTTCGTCTCCGCGATATCGCAGGGCCACCTCGTCGTACGACGGGCCGAGTGGAAGTCCCTCGCGCTTTTCGTCGGGCACCACCGCGTGACAGATGAAACAGCCGCGGGCGTTGGCCAGTTCCAGCATCGCACTGTTTTCTGCGGCGACGAAACCGCTTGCCAGCATGGCCAAAGCCAATACCGGCAGCTTCAGGTACTTCAGGGTTTTCATTGTCGGGAACTCCTTGGGTTCTAGATGTACTGTGCGTAAAGGGTGGCGTCGCCTGCTCAGCCGCCGGTCATGTTCATACGCCGCAGGATGACCGGTTGTCCTCCAACTGCGAATTCGTGCCCCTGCGGCTTGTTGCGAATACCTTCGGTGATCGCCTGCTGCAATGCGCCCACGTCCCCCGGGTTGGCGCGCACGACGCGCCTCAGATCGATCGCGTTTTCCTGTCCCAAACAGAGCAGCAACTTGCCTTCAGCTGTCACCCGGACACGGTTGCAGTCGGCACAGAAATTATGACTGTGCGGTGAAATCAGACCGATGCGGCCTCGATAGCCGGCAGCGCGGTAGTAGCGCGACGGCCCACCGGTGGTCTCTGTGCTCGCGACCAGATCGAAGTGCCCCGCCAGGTCGTCAAGAATGGCTTCACTCGAATAATAGGCCTCGAAACGATCCTCGACACCGGTGACCCCCAGCGGCATCTCCTCGATGAAACTGATGTCCATGTCGCGTTCGAGCGCGAACCGGGCCAGGTCCAGCACCTCGTCGTGGTTGCGGTTGCGCAGGATCACGGCGTTCAGCTTGATGCGCTCGAAACCCGCACTACGGGCCGCCTCGATCCCCTGCAGCACCGTCGCCAGATCGCCGACCCGGGTCAAATGACGAAACCGCTCCGGTTGCAGTGAATCGAGGCTCACATTGATCCGGCGGACCCCGGCAGCACGCAAATCGTCAGCCAGTTCCGACAGGCGGGTACCGTTGGTCGTCATGACCAGTTCGCCGAGACCATCCAGGCGTCCCAGCCGACGGACAAGGTGCATCACGTTGTTGCGCCGCAGTGGCTCTCCACCGGTCAGGCGGAACTTGCGCACGCCGAGCCCGGCAAAGGCCTCGCCGACGAGGGCGATCTCGTCGAGCGTCAGCACCTGCGCGCGCGGCAGGAAGGTCATGTCCTCGGCCATGCAATAGACGCAGCGCAGGTCGCAGCGATCGGTCACCGACAACCTGACATACGTGATCTGTCTGCCAAACCGGTCGATCAGTCGCGGGGTTGCGGCCTCCGTCGGCATGCCTCGTTTTCCTGTTCCGGTAATCATCAACCGCCTAGTCGAGCAATCTTCGTACCATGCAGGGAAACGGGCGATGCCGACGGGCCACAAATGCCACCACGGCCTGTCGCGATCGCACAGGCGCTTAAGCCATCAGACATAAGCGACTGATAAAAATAGTGAATTTTCATTATCCCCACTGGGTGCCCGAACCGGCTACCGGGCGAAC
>JAGRGW010000293.1 GCA_020445315.1 Gammaproteobacteria bacterium | reverse complement strand
TCCAGGCCAGGGCGTGCTCGCGGCCACCGCCGCCGATAACGAGGATTTTCATCAGGCTCCCGTGTACGTGCCGTGCGTGAATGGAGGTGCCATTCTACCCGTCCGCGCGGCGAGTGAAGGCAATGGATTCAGCGGTCCGGCAGGGCATCCATCAGCCCGCCCCGGTGCAGCACCCGCGCGATCTTGCGGCTGGTGCGCATGAGCCTGGAGAATTCGGCCAGGCCGGGACGGTCGCCCGACGCGATCCTGGACTCCCAGTCATCGAGCTCGGTTTCGAGGAACGCGAGCAGCTTCATTGAGCAGCCGTCGCAGGGGCCGTTGCAGACTTCGGCCTCCGGGCGACCGAAAGGGAAGGTCTCGCGCGCCTGGTCGATGAACTGCTGCATGGCGATACGGACGTCGGGTTTCATGGTCGGGATGCCGCGGCCTCTCGGGCTGGAACAGCCTTCAACACTAGCCGGCCGGCCGCTGTTTTGCCCTGTCCCGGGTCAAGCGAGCGGCGTTTTCGCTCAGCGGGTCTGTTTGCGCACCCACTGGCAGTGCCGCTGGATCGCAGGGTCGGCACGCAGCGCGTCGAGCGTCGACAGGCTCCTGGCCAGCGCCAGTTCGTCGTATAGGCGGTGGATACCGTTGTGACACAATCGGCAGACATGGATGCCCTGCGCCAGCTGCTCGCGCGAGAAGTGCTTGCGGAAATGGGTTCGACGATGGACCTTGCGCGGGATCAGGTGGTGAAACGTCAGCACCGTGCGTCGTCCGCACAGGCAGCAGGGGGTATCGTTTGCCGGCATGGGGCGATAGTGGGAGGGACGGCGAGGTGAATCAAGTACCCGACGAGTACCGGGCCCAGCTGTATGCCTGGATGGCCCGTATCCCGCGCGGCAGGGTCGTTACCTACGGCCAGCTCGCGCGGCTGGTCGGCCGGCCCAACGGCGCGCGCTGGGTCGGGCGCCAGATGGGCTGTCTTCCGGCGGGCTCGAAGCTGCCGTGGCACCGGGTCGTCAATGCGCGGGGTTGTTCCAGCCTGCCGCTCGACAGCACCGGCGCGAACCGCCAGCTGCGGTTGCTGGCGGGCGAGGGCGTCGAGATCACCGATGGCCGCATTTCCCTGCGGCGCTTCCAGTGGGAGCCGTATGCCGAAGCGGTCGGTGGCTGACCCCGCGACCGCCGAAGAGGTCCCTGTTGCCGCTATCAGTGGCGGAAATGGCGCATGCCGGTAAAGACCATCGCCATGCCGTGCTCGTTGGCCGCGGCGATCACCTCGTCGTCGCGCATGGAGCCGCCGGGCTGGATCACGGCGGAGATGCCGGCGGCCGCCGCGTTGTCGATGCCGTCGCGGAACGGGAAGAACGCATCCGAGGCCATGACCGAACCGGGTACCGCGAGGCCGGCGTGCTCGGCCTTGATGCCGGCGATACGTGCCGAGTTGACCCGGCTCATCTGGCCGGCGCCGACGCCGATCGTCATGCCATCACGGCCGTAGACGATTGCGTTCGACTTGACGAACTTGGCCACCCGCCACGTGAACAGCAGGTCGCGCATCTGCTCCTCGCTTGGCGCGCGTTCAGTCACGACGCGGGTCTCGTCGAGCAGTTGGAGGTCGGCGTCCTGTACCAGCAGGCCGCCGTTGACGCGCTTGTAGTCGAGGCGGTGGATGTCTTCGGCGGCCCATTCGCCACAGGCGAGCAGGCGCACGTTCTTCTTGCTCTTGACCACCTCGATCGCCTCGGCGGAAACCGTCGGCGCGACGATGACCTCGACGAACTGGCGATCGACGATGGCCTGCGCGGTTGCGCCGTCGAGCTCACCGTTGAACGCGATAATGCCGCCGAACGCCGATTCCGGGTCGGTGCTGTAGGCGCGGTCGTAGGCCTCGAGCAGGCTGCCACCGAGCGCGACGCCACACGGGTTGGCGTGCTTGACGATGACGCAGGCCGGCCCCTCGTCGAACTGCTTGACGCACTCCAGTGCCGCATCGGTATCACCGATGTTGTTATACGACAGCTCCTTGCCCTGCAGTTGGTGAGCGGTGGCAATGCCCGATTCCTGCACGTCCTGTTCGACGTAGAAGGCCGCGCGCTGGTGGGGATTCTCGCCGTAGCGCATGGTCTGGGCCTGGCGGAACTGCAGGTTGATGGTGTCGGGGAACGTGCGCTTCGTGCCACCCGCGTCGGTCGCGCCAAGGTAGTTGGCGATCGCGCCGTCGTACCGGGCCGTGTGTTCGAACGTTTTCACTGCCAGGCGGAAAGTGGTCTCGCCGGTGACTTCGCCACCGTGGGTGCGCATCTCCTGGATGACCTGGCCGTAGTCTTTCGGGTCGACGACAACGGCGACGTCGCGGTAATTCTTCGCCGCTGCCCGGATCATCGTCGGGCCGCCGATGTCGAT
>JAGRGW010000292.1 GCA_020445315.1 Gammaproteobacteria bacterium | reverse complement strand
ATGGACTGCCAGATGCCGGTGCTGGATGGCTACGAAGCGGCCGCCGAGATCCGCGCCTTCTCCAAGCTGCCAATCATTGCCGTGACGGCCAACGTCATGCCGGAGGACATCCGTCGCGCGCACCAGGCGGGCATGAACGACCACATCGCCAAGCCAATCGACGTCGAGGCCCTGTACGGGGTCCTGCTGAAATGGACCAGCGGTGCCGAATTCGACGACGTCGAGGAGCCGGAATCCGTAGAAACGGCATGGCCGCAACTGGCCAGCATCGACATCGCGCGTGGCGTGGCGACCTGCGGCGGCGACGTGGAACTGTTTCGGCGACTCGCCGGGAAGTTCCGCCACGGCCACGCGAACGACGCCGCACAGCTGCGCGCAACCGCGACCGACACCGACTGCGCCCGCCGCCTGCTGCATACACTGAAGGGCACCGCGGCCAACCTGGCGGCGTTCCCACTCGCCGGGCAGGCCGGGGAACTGCAACAAACTCTCGACGACGGCGCCCCCCTGCGGGAACACCACATCGAACGGTTGGAAAAACAGCTCCGTGCCGTCATGGACGACATCGACCGCCTCGGGGAAACAACAGCCGCCGACAGCGGGCCGGATCCCGGCGAGACCCTCAGCGGGGAGGCACTCGCTAGCGCCATGGCAAGGTTGCGCGAAGAGATACGCAACTACGATGCCGCCAGCGAAGACACCCTCTCCCGCATCCTGTCGACGACATCGGACCGCAACGTCGTGCGGCAACTCGAGGCACTGCGCAAGCCACTGGCGCAGTACGATTTCGACAGGGCCATAGACCTGATCGAAGACATCGAGATCGTCACTTCCTGAGCGCCATATCGGTCGGTGTGCGGTCGCCTTTGCGGCCGGACGGCGGCCGCAGCAGATGCGCACTGCCGTGCCCGGCGGGTTACCGAAGCATGGCCACGATCTGCGGGTGGCGCTCCAGGAGCGCCCAGTCCAGTGCCGTCCGTCCCTGCCCGTCGCGCATGTCACGCCGGGCGCCCAGTGCCAGCAACTCGGCGACCGTGGCCTCATGACCGCGCTTTGCGGCCCAGATCAACGCTGTCCAGCCATGTGTGATCTCGACCTCGTCCACGCCGGCGCCGGCCTCGGCCAGCAACCGCACGATCCCGCTGTGGCCGTTGCCGGCCGCCAGCATCAGCGCCGTGTAGTAACCTTTTTCGTGCAGGTCGACCCTGGCCCCCGCCGCCAGCAGTTCCCGCACCGTGTCGACACGCCCGGACTGCGCGGCGAACATCAGCGGGGTGCGGTAGCAGATGTCGCGCCGGTCGACGTCGCCGCTGGCGGTGATGGCCTCGATCAGCGGCACCGTGGCGCCCTGCTCCGCCAGGCGGTGTACGTCGGGCGAGACCGGGGCAAGCTGCGTGGCCGGCTGGCAGGACAGCAGCAACAGGGTCGACAAGGTTAACAACAGCCTGGACATCGCCGCAGTATCGCCTCCGCGGCCACACGGGGCATTGACAAAGCGCAGGCCGGAGATGGCCAACGGCCGGGCCGCGACTTGCAGCGAGACCCGAATCGTTGGAGCATTCGGCCTCTGCAACATTCCCCGGAAATCACGATGTCGTTCGACGTGGACAATCGACTGCCCTGGCTGCTGGTCGCGCTCAGCGCGCTGGCCCTGGACGGCGCTGCGCTCTATTTTCAATACGGGCTGAAACTCGATCCCTGCGTACTCTGCATCTACCAGCGAACCGCGGTCGGCGGCATAGCGCTCGGCGGGCTGATCGGCGCGGTCGCGCCCGCGTTCGCCTGGCTGCGCGCTGTCGGTTACCTCGGGTTTGGCACCGCTGCCATCATCGGCATCGACCTGGCGCTGGAACACATCGCCGTACAGCATGGCGAGAGCATGGCATGCGATTTCTTCGCCAACTTCCCGTCATGGGCCAAGCTCGACGAATGGTTCCCCGCCGTGTTCCAGCCCACGGGTTCGTGCGACGAGATCAAGTGGTCGTTCCTCGGCCACAGCATGCCGGAGTGGATGGTCGTCGTGTTCGGCGCCTACCTCGTCGCGCTGGTGTTCGCACTGTGGCTCGAGGTGAGGCATTTCCGGGCCAGGCGCTGAGTCGACCCGGCGCCGATGTGACGGTCACCATCACCAACCGGGATATCCGCCACGCCTGCGGTGACCGCGCCTATCGCCGGGGTGTCGACTACCAGCGAAACGGCCATGTCGTCGACATGCAGGCGACACCCGTCATCGATGGTCTGTCGATCGACTCGCACGTCAGCGGAAGCGATCTCTACCGGCAGGAGATCACCGTGTTCGATTTCGGTGAAGCGATCGAGATCGAGGGCGCCTGCAGCTGCCCGGTCGGGTACAACTGCAAACACGTCGCCGCCGTACTGTATGCGCTGCAGCAGGCATCCGACCCGTCGGCAACCCGGCAAACCCCGGTGGACCAGTGGCTTGCGCACCTGCACCGGGCCAGGCAACCGCGTCAATGGACGCCTGACCTCGGCGACAATGCCCTGCTCTACATGCTGTCGACGTCATCGACTCATCCGTCGCGGGCCACCCTGCGGCTGCAGTTGGCCAGGGTGCTGAAGAACGGCAGGGGCTATGGCAAGCCTCGCGCCGTATCAGTCTACGACCGTCATTCGAGGATGCTGCAGACAGCGACGCAACCGGTCGACCAGGGCATCCTGAACCTCCTCGCCGGCATATCCGGTTATGCCGAGGCCACGCTGCACGGCGAGGTCGGACACCTGGCATTGCGGCAGGCCGTAGAGACCGGGCGAGCACACTGGGGCAGCATCGACAACCCGCCGCTGCGACCGGGCCCGCTGCGCGAACTGACGATGGCCTGGCACAGCGAAAAGGACGCGCTGCGCCTGGCACTTTCGACCGAACCGGCGGGGGGCCTCCCGATCATGGTCAACCCGCCGCTGTACGTCGACCCGGCAGCCATGGTCGTCGGGCCACTGGCGATCAACGACGGCCTCGACCTGGCGGCGCTCGAGGCGCTGGCCGAGGCAC
>JAGRGW010000291.1 GCA_020445315.1 Gammaproteobacteria bacterium | reverse complement strand
GCATGCTGCCGCGCTCCACCCACAGTCGCATGGGTCGCGAGGCCGCGCGCGGCGGCCAGGGCGGGCGGACCATGGAAATCCAGCGCCTGATCGGCCGCGCATTGCGCGCATCGATCGACCTGGAAAAACTCGGACCACGCACCATCACGCTCGATTGCGACGTCATCCAGGCCGACGGCGGCACCCGCACGGCGTCGATCTCGGGCGCGTTCGTGGCGCTCGGTCGCGCCGTGAGGGGCCTGTTGCGCGACGGGGCGATCGACACCAACCCGATCATCGGCAATGTCGCCTCGGTGTCCGTCGGCATCTACAGCGGCACACCGGTGCTCGACCTCGACTACGCCGAGGATTCCAGCGCGGAGACCGACATGAACGTGGTCATGGACAGCTTCGGGCGCTTCATCGAGATCCAGGGTACCGCCGAGGGCGCGCCGTTCACCGAGGACGAAATGCACGCCATGCTCGCACTCGCGCGCAAGGGTATCGAGCAGATCACGACGGCTCAGAATGCCGTCATCGACGCCACCGGCGCCTGACAGGCAGAGGAGCCACCACCATGTCGCAACGTGTTGTCCTCGCCACTGGCAACCAGGGCAAGGTCAGGGAACTCGTCGAACTGCTCGCCGGCACCGGCATCGATATCGTCCCGCAGTCGGATTTCGGCGTGCCGGATGCCGACGAAACCGGGCTGACCTTCGTCGAGAACGCCATCCTCAAAGCGCGCAATGCAGCCAGTCACACCGGCCTGCCGGCGATCGCCGACGATTCCGGGCTCGAGGTCGACTACCTGAACGGGGCACCCGGCATCTACTCGGCCCGTTATGCCGGCGACGGGGGCAGCGAGGCCAACAATGCCAAGCTGCTGCAGGCGCTCGCCGGTGTCGACGAGGCCGACCGTGGCGCCCGGTTTCAGTGTGTCCTGGTCTACCTGCGACATGCGGACGACCCGACCCCGCTGATCTGCCAGGGCACCTGGGAAGGCCGCATTTTGACCGGCACCCGCGGGGATGGTGGATTCGGCTACGACCCGCTGTTCTACGTGCCCGACGAGGACTGCGGCGCGGCGGAACTGGCGGCCGAACGCAAGAACGCGATCAGTCACCGCGGCCAGGCATTGCAGTGCCTGCTCAACGCCCTGGAGCGATAGGCGGCAGCTGCGGGGCGACCCCTACCAGGTCAACAGGATCCACTGGTTGACATCGTCGTGCACCGGTTCGCCGGGGCGGTAGTCGAGACTGCCGTCGCCGTCGAAATCGATGAAGTGGTACGGCGGACCGTACCGGGGCAGCACGCGCACCAGCACCAGTTGGCCGTTGCGGCGGTACTCGTAAACCGTCTCGCGTGGCGTTTCCCGAATGCGGACCTCGGGTTCCAGCGGTTCGCCGGATTCCAGCGGCGGTGGCGACGGTGGCGCCTCGACGCTGGGAGGAGGCGGGACATCGGGGGCGGGCTGTGCCCGCGACACCGTGACGGCGAGCGGCACGGCCACCAGGAACACCCCAACCCGAAGCAGCCGACGATAGGTAGACACTTTTCCGCTCCTTGGGGCACGCATAACCACGCGTGCCTCATCGACAGTGTCGCACATCTACCGCGCGGCGTTGCCGGCGGCGGCGCTCACAGTTCGAGCAGGATCTCCTGCTCGGCCGGGGACGGCTCCAGACTGCGCGTCTCGTAGTGCTGGAATATCGCCCTGACGATATCCGCCGGCTCATCGAACACCTGCATCAGCTTCAGGTCCTGGCGATCGATGGTGCCCTGCTCGACCAGCGTGGTCTCGAACCAGGCCAGCAGGCCGGACCAGAACGCCGAGCCGACCAGGATGATCGGTATCCGGCGCGTCTTGCCGGTCTGCACCAGGGTCAGTATCTCAGCCAGTTCATCGATCGTGCCGAAACCGCCCGGCAGCACGACGTAGGCCGAAGCGTACTTGACGAACATGACCTTGCGCGCAAAGAAATGACGGAAGTGCAGCGAGATGTCCTGGTACTGGTTGGCCATCTGTTCGTGCGGCAGCTCGATATTGACGCCGATGCTGGGTGACTTGCCCGCCTGCGCGCCCTTGTTTGCCGCCTCCATGATACCCGGGCCGCCGCCACTGACGACCGAGAAGCCGGCATCCGACAGCAGGCGCGCGACCTCTTCGGCGCGCTGGTACCACGGGTCCTCGGGCGGCGTGCGCGCCGAGCCGAAGATGCTGATCGACGGCCGGATCAGGCAGAGCTTCTCGAAACCCTCGACGAACTCGGCCATGATCTGGAAGATGCGCCAGGACTCGCGCTGCAGCTGCGCGTCGGCGACACTCTTGTCGATACGTTTGCCTACGACTTCACTCATTGCGCCGTCTGCCCCTTCGTTCCAGTGGTTGCGATATTGCCGCGGGAAGCCCCAACCACGACGTGGCCGGGGGGATACCCAGTGCGCCAGGTGGAAAGTTCTGTCACATTCAGTTGCGCCAGGGCCATCGAGGACAAGGCGCAGTCCGCCGGGGGATGTCTGGCGCTTTTCCACGCCTGCCGCGCAATACGGCGCTGAGCGCCACAGAACTTTCCACCTGGCCCACCTGCCCGGTAGCATTGTAGCCTCGGCGCAGGAACGAGGCTTCCTGCAATTCAAGTTCAACCCGGGGATTCCACGATGAAAACCACCGTCATCGGACTGGGCGCAATGGGCGCCGGCATGGCCGGCAACCTGTTCCGCACCGGCCACCTCGAACTGGCCTGGAACCGTTCGCCCGAGCGCGCCCGGCGCGCCGCCGAACACCACGGCTTCGCCATCGCCGACTCGCTCGAAGACGCGGCCAGCCGGTCGGAACTGGTCATCACCTCGGTATCGGCCGACGACGATCTGCGTGAAGTCTGCGACCGCCTTGCCGGCGTCATGGCCGCCGGCAGCATCGTGCTCGACACCTCGACCGTGAGCATCGGGACGGCACGCGAGGTCGGCGAGCGCCTGGAAAGCCGTGGCATCCACTTTCTGGATTCGCCGGTATCCGGCGGCAAGGAGGGCGCGGAAAAGGCCACGATGGTCATGATGATCGGTGGCGAGGCCGACATTATCGAACGCATCCGCCCGGTGCTCGAGAGCATCAGCCGCAAGGTCGTGCACATGGGGCCGGTCGGCAGCGGCCAGGCGACCAAGGCCGTCAACCAGATCATGTGTGCCGGCATCAACCAGGCGGTCTGCGAGGCGCTGGCGTTCGGCCAGCACCAGGGCCTGGACATGGACAAGGTCGTCGACGTCGTCAGCAGCGGCGCCGCCGGCAACTGGTTCGTCGAACACCGCGGCCGCAACATGACCAGCGGCATCTTCGACCCCGGCTTCCGTGTCGCGCTGCACCACAAGGACCTCAAGATCTGCCAGGCCATGGCGGCGGCGGACCACGTGCAGTTGCCGATGATCGAGATGACGCTGGTCCACTACGAACGCCTGATGGAGCAGGGATTCGGCGACGAGGACATCTCCGCCCTGTACCGGTTGAAAAAACCCCTGTTCGACAAAGCAGACTGACCGGACAGCGATGCAGGACCTCAATGCGCGCCAACGCGAGGCGGTGCAGTACCTCGATGGCCCGCTGCTGGTCCTGGCCGGCGCCGGCTCGGGCAAGA
>JAGRGW010000290.1 GCA_020445315.1 Gammaproteobacteria bacterium | reverse complement strand
TGCGCAAGCCGTTGATTGGCAAGACCATCGTGTTCGCCGTGACCAAACGCCACGCCGAGGCCCTGGCGCAGATGTTCGACGAGGCGTTCGCCCACGAGAAACCCTCGCCCGATGTCCGCTATGCCGATTTCGTCGTGTCCGGCTTCGGCAGGGACGACACGGTCGACGGCGCGACCAAGATCAAGCGGTTCAAGAAGGAGAAGTTCCCGCAGATCCTGGTGTCGGTGAACATGCTGGACACCGGCTTCGATGCGCCCGAGGTGGTCAACCTGGTGATGGCGCGCTTCACGCGCTCGGTCGTCCTCTACCGCCAGATGCGCGGCCGCGGCACGCGCAAGGCGCCGGGCAAGACGCTGTTCACGCTGTTTGACTTCGTCGGCGTCACCGACTTCCACGACGATGACGAGACCGTTCCCGAGGGCGGGATGATCCGTGAGACGCGACCGCGCAAGACCTACCAGCCGCGCACCCTGCTGACCCTCGACGTCGACGACCACATCGACCCGACGACGCGCGAGTGGGTCACGGTCGATGACAACGGCAATTTCGTCTTCCTCGATCCCGATGAGCAGCAGGCGGCCTTGCTCGGCGCCCGGTTCGAGGCCTGGATCGCGGCCCGAACCGATCTGCATTCCGAACAGCGCCGCCTGCTATTGACCATTGGCGAGTACATCAAGGCCAATGCCGGCGACCTGGACGAGTTCACCGTCGATCACTTCGTCGTGCCGCCTTTTTCGAACATCGGCGGCCTGCAGCGGGCCGTGCAGACCTTTGGTAGTGAAGATGCCCTGGCCAAGGTCATCGCGGACATGAATGCCGTGGTATTCCTCGAGGCTGGTGCCGCCGAGCAGGCCGAAGAACATCCTGAACCCTGAATGAAGCCGTAACCCATGCCCCTGACCCCTGAAACCCGACGCAAGGTCGACCAGATCCGCGACTACCTCTACGGTGGCGGCTATCCCGACCCGATGAACAACGCCGAGCAGCTGGCGTTCCTGTTCTATTTCTACCTGGCCGAGGGGCAGGACCGCGACAATGTCAG
>JAGRGW010000289.1 GCA_020445315.1 Gammaproteobacteria bacterium | reverse complement strand
GCTAAATGTCGTGGATCGCCCGTTTCAGGTCAAGAACCCGCGTGGACGGAATCGCACCGGCCTACGGGCAGCGCAACGTCAGCTGGCAATCGCCACGCGGTTGCGGCCGCCGCGTTTCGCCTCGAGCAGGCCGAGGTCCGCGCGGTGGAGCAGGCTGTCGAGAGGCTCATCGTACGGTTCCCGTTCGGCGATACCGATGCTGACGGTGACAGAAATGGGTCCCACGCTGGTCACGATTGATTCTTCCTCGATGTGCCTGCGCAGTCGCTCCGCCACGCGTTCTGCCTGTGACAGCTGGGTGCCTGGCAGAAGCACGGCAAATTCCTCTCCACCGTAGCGTCCCACGAGGTCGAGTGTCGATATGCCGGCCGACAGCCGTTTCGAGATGGCCTGCAACACCTCGTCACCGATGGCATGGCCATGGCTGTCATTGATCGGCTTGAAGCCGTCGATATCGATCATCAGCGCGCAGGCGTCCTGGCGGTTGCGCGCACCGATGCGGAGCCGGCGCTCTGCCATTCCATCGAAACTGCGGCGGTTCAGCAGGCCGGTCAGTGGATCTTCGCGTGCCTGCTGCTGCAGCGTGTAGATCGGTCGCAGCAATACCATGCCGACCATGACGGCGGCGGTGACGACCAGCAGGCTGACGGCGACACCGAGTACGATGCTCTCGCGCTGGCCTTCCCGAATCTTCCGCGCCAGTTCGTCTTCCGGGGCATAAACGCCCATCAGCCAGGGCTGGGAGCCGTGCGCGACCAGTGGTACGAACATCGCGAGGTAGCGCTCCTTACCGAGATCGAAGCGGTCGTAGTGCGCCTCGTCGAGGCTGGCGAGATCGTCGAGTTTGCGCTGCAGCCGCTCGCCGGCGTAAGCGGCGATGGGATCGACATCCGCCAGCTTTAGCAGTCGCAGTTGGCCATCAGTATTCGTTTCCGCCAGGTCGCCGTGGCTGGGGTGGGCGAGGACGTCGCCGTTTCCATAGATGACGAAGGCGGCGCCGGAACTGCCTACACGTTGGGTCTTTAGAAAATCCGAGATCGCTGACAACTCGACGTCGGCGCCGACAACACCAAGGGGCCGGCCAGCATCATCCCGGACAGCCCGCGCGACCGTGAGGCCCGGCTGTTGCGAGGTGTAGAAAATATAAGGATCGGTCCAGACGGTACTGTCCCCGTTCGACAGGGCCAGTGAGTACCACGGCCGCTGTCTCGGGTCGAAGCGGTCATTCGGGTCGAGGCGATTCTCCTGCTCGACGAGCTGTCGGTCCCGTTTGATCAGCCTCACTCGCTCGTTCGCGGCTTGTGACGGCAGGATCAGCTTGCTGACGAAGCGTTCACCGCCCGACAGCTTCTTGCTGAACACGAACTGACCGTTGTCGTCGCCGAAGAATATCGCATCGATCTGCGGGATGACCTGCAGTTGTTGCAGGAAGTAGCGGTCCAGGCGGGCAGGCTCGGTGGTCGGAAACAGGCCGGACTCGATAATGCCGGTGGCCAGCATGACGCTGTCCTCGGCCCGCTTCAGGTAGCCGGCGGCGTTTTCGCGGGTTTCGTCGACGACGCTGCGCAACAGTTCGTTTGTGTACTCGATCAGCGCGCGCTCGGTGGCGAAACGCTGCGATGCCAGTACGGCAAAGACCGTCATCACTTCGACCAGGATCAGCACGCCGAGCAGACTGAACAGCAGGCCCTGCTTGTACGGCAAACGGTCGCTTTTGCGGATGGGCTTGTAAGGCATATCGCAGGATTAGGTACGCCGCCGAATCGGTGCGGCTCGTTGATTTTGCGGCAAATTCTCCTAGTCTCGTGAAGGCGCCATCCGGCGTCAAGCACCAATGGTGCTGTTCTTGGCCGGGCAGGCGCGTGGATGACGTTTCGGTGGCGGTTGTACGCCTCGGGTGGCCGAAGAACCGGTTTCCTGCCCGTTCGCCCTGTGGCACATTGTGCATGGATGCCGGTGGGTTGCCCTCGCGCCCGCACCGGCACCGGCCTGTGCAGCAAGCTGCTGTGACAGTCGATCGGATTTGGCGGTCCGTGCGTAGGACCCGCCATGGCAACGGAGAATCCAGTCAAGTGAAAACCAAGCACATAGCGGCAATCGTTGGTTGCGCCGCGGCCATTGTATTGTCGGGAAATATCGCGGCTGACGACATGGTGAAGAATTTTGTCACGTCCGGAAGCGGTTCCTTCGTCAAGGACAGCAGCGGCGGTTGTTGGCGCACCTCGTACGAGGACACCACCGACAGGCCCGTGGAGTGCGGTTACCCGGCTCCCGCAGCCGAGATGGTCGTTACCAAGCAGGTCGAGGTCGTCGCCGCGCCCACGGCAGCGACGCTGACGACGATGGTGATGGAGAAGATCGAGATCGCCGCCGTCATGCTGTTCGGATTCGACAGCGCCGACCTGACCGATGATGCCCGGGCCGTTATCGACGAGCGCGTGGCGCGTTAGCGCGGCGAAGCGCAACTGACGTCGGCCATGCGTATCGAGGGCCACACGGACAGCACCGGCCCGGAAGCCTACAACCTCGCACTGTCCGAGCGTCGTGCGCAGGCGGTGGCCGATTACATCGTCGGCCAGACGCGGTTGACCGCGGCCGATGTCGAGATCATCCCGATGGGTGAATCGACGCCGGTGGCCTCGAACGACACTGCGGCCGGTCGCGCCGAGAACCGGCGGGTCACAATCTTCGCCGAAGGCGAGGTCAAGTAGTAAGGGGAGATGACTGCCGGCCGAATCGGTCGGCAGTTCCCTGCCACTCAGTGCGTCGACCGGGCGGGTCACCGTTCGTTCGTGTCCCGGTCGTCCGCGCTTCGCCAAAGAACCGGCGCGGACACCTTCTGACCCACGTCAAAGCCGATTTCCCTTAGCGGGACCATGCTTTCGTTATAGGAATTCATATCAGCCCCCGTGGGCAGGGGGATATGATCGTGTTCGGCACACACCGAACCATACATGGCAGTGGCGGTTTTTACGGCCCGGGCGCACGCGCCTCTCCGGTGCAGGTCCGTGCCGACCGCCGGGTGCGGCTTTCCGCCGTACTGCCGGCCGTGGGATGTGTGCTGTTGTCGCTGCTCGCGCTGACAGTCGCCTACGCCGACGATCCACTGGACGACTTCCCGGTGCCGCTGGGTACCGAGTGGGCCCAGCTCTACCCGGAATCTTTTGGACGGTCGATCGTGGCCGTTCCGTCCGGTTACGTCGTCGCCGGCAAACAGAACGGCCCGAGCACATCGTCGTCGCTGGACCTGTGGACCGTTCTGGTGGCCTACGGGACCGATGGCACGCTCGCCGACCAGAAAACCTTCCACCTGGATGCCGACCACAACGAGGCCTTCGACATCATTCCCAGTTACGGTGCCGGTGACACGCTGGACGGTTACGTCGTGGCCGGGGCCAAGCACCAGGCGTTCAGCGAAGAGGGGCATGATTATTACAACCCCTACGTCTGGCTGACGAAGGTCGGGCCAGACCTGGAGCCGGTCTGGGAGAGCACGTTCGGCGATCCCTTCCCCGATTATGGCTATGCCGCGTTTTGGGACGGCAGCGGGTTTGTCGTCTCCGGCCAGTACTCGAATCCCAACACCTCCGCTTACCTGCTCCGCACCGACGCGTCAGGCGTGCTGACGTGGGAGGCATCGTGGGCAACGGATCCGCGGTGGCTGTTCATGCCGGTGATCCACGATGTCGTCCCGGCCCCGGGCGGCGGCCTTGTCGTGGCCACCGAGAGTGGGCTGCACAAACTTGGTGCATATACGTCCACCAGCCGTCCGCCGGACGTGGCCCTGTGGTCGGTTGCGATCACTGACGATCTGCGGTCTGTCATCGCTGTCCCGGGCGGATATGTCGCCACCGGTTCGACGCAGATCAGCGGCGATACCGAACATGCCGACCTGGTGCTGCTCAAGGTGACCGACGCCGGCAGTATCGCCTGGCGCCATACCTACGGTCGTGCATCGCCGACGCTGGGGGCGAGCGGCATGAACGACAGCGGCAGCGAAGTCATCGCGGCGAGCGATGGTGGCTTCGTCGTCGTCGGAACGACATACTCATACGCCTGGCACGGCAGTAGCGACGTATGGCTGCTGAAAACCGATGCAACGGGCAATATCGCCTGGGATATCGTCGCCGGTGACAGTGGCGCCGACAACGGCGCAGGCGTCGTGCAGGATGCCGCAGGCGCACTCGTCGTCACGGGCACGGCGACCTACGACGAGGGCCTGGGCGGCGGCCCGGCCCCCTGGATCTACGCGATCAGGTTGCCTGGGGGATACCTCCCGCCATCGCCCGCGTTCACTTATGCGCCGCGGAGCCCGTTTTTCGTCGAGGAGCCTGTCCATTTCGACGCCTCGGGCAGCACAGCGGGTGGTCCGGGCGATGCGGTCGTGTTGTACGAATGGGATTTCGGCGACGGCAGTACCGGGACGGGCATCGAGACGACGCATACCTACCTGGCCCCGGGCAGTTACACGGTGACGCTGTTCGTGACCGACAGCAACGGCATCCGTCGCGAGACCAGCCAGGGCGTCACGGCCGTCGGTCTCAACGTGCAGTGGGAACGGAAGTTCGGCAACGGCAGCGACTGGTTTTATGACCTTGCCGAAGACGGCTCGGGCGGCGCACTGCTGTGCGGGATCAACTGCATCAGTTCCACCAACTGCGGTACCTGGATAGCGAAGGTAGATAACCGGGGCGAGACCGTCTGGAATGGTGTCTACCCCGACACCTATTACGGCGGGCGCGATGGCGCGCAGAAGGCCATTCGCGGCCACGACGGGCACTTTCTTGTCGCAGGTTTCAGAGACAAGGCCACGACCGGTGAAACACGCGATGTCAGGATCCTGAAGGTCCATGCCGACACCGGCGTGAAGATCTGGGACAAATCCTTCAACTATGCCGGAAGCGGCGATGAGGCGGTCGACATCAAGCTGGTACCGGGAGGCGGCTACATCGTGGCGGGATACGCGACGACGGGGATAGACGTCGACGCGTGGCTGATCCGGATCGACGAGGACGGCAACGTGACATGGCACCGGACCTACTCCAATACCGGAGATCAGATCCTTCGGGGTAATGCCGTGGCGACGGTCACTGGCGGTGGGTTCCTGATCGTGGGAACAGAAACCGGAACCTTCAGCAGCCAGCCGATCATCGCCATCAGGACCGACAGTACAGGAGTCGAGCAGTGGCGCTATACCATCCCCTACGAGGCCGGCAGCCGCTCGACAGCGGTGAAATGGGCCACGCAGTTACCGGACGGTTCTTTCATCATCGCTGGCACGCTAAGCGACGACTATGCATTGATCATGCTCGCTGCAAACGGTTCGTCTCATGAGGCGATCAGCTGGGGCGGCACCTATCAGTATGACTACATTGATGATGCCGACATCACGCCAGATGGTGGCTATGTCGTTACCGGTACGCGCTACGATCCGGTGACAGATAACGATACCTACGTGGCTAGGCTGGACAATCTTGGCAACCTGGCCTGGGAAGAGGGGTTCGGTGACGTCGGCGTGGCCGGAGAAAATGGTGAGGGTGTCGGTTACCTGGATGATGGCAGTGTGCTCGTGCTGCATTCCGATTACTTCGATGGCGTGATGCGCCTGACCAGGATCGGCCCGAATGCCTTGCCCAGCGGGGACTTCGTCTACAGTCCCGCCGAGCCCGTCGCAACCCAGCCGGTGACCTTCACGGCCACGCTGACCGATATCGATGGCTCGATCGTGTCATGGATCTGGCAGTTCGGTGCGGGGCAGGGCGAGCCTGTCGAAACCGCGGTCCGGTTCATCGATCACACCTACGCCGCGGCCGGCAGCTACGATGTCTCGCTGCGGGCGTTCGACGACAGCGGCGGCGAACTGTCCGTCACCCGCTCGATCCTGGTCGGCGAAGCACCGGAAGACCTGTGTCCCGCTGACCCGGATAAACTGGAACCGGGTGTCTGCGGGTGCGGTGTCGCGGACGACGACACCGACCATGACGGCATCGCCGACTGCGTCGACAACTGTCCCTCGGTCGCCAACGCCGACCAGCGGGATACGGATGGCGACACTCTGGGTAATGCCTGCGACGACGATGACCACAACGACGGCATGCCCGATGCCTGGGAAAAAGCCTATCTCGGCCTCGACCCCCTGGTCGACGACGCCGACGGTGACGTCGATCGTGACGGCGTAAGCAACCTGGAGGAATACCTCGCAGGTACCGAGCCCGCACCGCGGGTGGTGGTTGGCGCACTGCCGGCGATCCTGATCCTGTTGAGTGACTAGAAAAGTCGGGGGGAACCCTGCTGGGAAGGATGCTACCCTCGCTGGTCAGCAGAAAACAGCGGACGGTCCAACATGCTCAGGTTCCAGCAGCCACCAAAAGAGTACAGCGATGTCTTCCTCGAGGACACGGACCGGCCGTTGCCGTCGGTGCTCAATCCGAACACCCGCTACATGTTCCTGCACACGATTGCCAAGGGCGGCAAGTCGATCATCAATGCCTGTAGGGACATGCACCTGAACCGGGTCGTCGCCTACAAGATGCTGCGTCCCGAATTCATCAACGATGAAATCGAGAATACCCGCCTGCTGCGCGAGGCGCGGGTTTCCGCGATGTTGCAGCATCCGAACACGATTCCCGTCTACGAGATCGGCCGGGACAACCGTGGCAACTACTACTTCACGATGAAGCTGGTGCACGGTTACACCCTGCGGGAGATTATGGATTACCGCGAGCGCTACGACCTCGCCCAGCTCATCGAGGTCATCGAGCAGGTCGCCCACGCGCTGGCGAATGCCCATGCGCATGGTGTCGTGCATCGTGACATCAAACCGGAGAACATCCTGGTCGGGCCGCACAGTGAAGTGCTGCTGATGGACTGGGGGCTCGCCAAGGTCTGGAAACGGGACGGCAGTACCTCAGAGGAGCAGGTCGAAACCGACAGTCTCGGCAGTTCGGACAAGACGATGACCGGGCACGGCAAGCTGCAGGGCACCTTGTGCTACATGTCGCCGGAGCAGATCAAGCGTGATCCGGGTATCAGTTTCACGTCCGACATCTACAGCCTGGGTTCGGTGTTGTACGAGGTGCTGACCGGGCAAACGCCGTTCGATGGCGAGCAGGTCTACGAGATCCTCGACCGGGTGCAAAACGAGAAGCCGGCGAGGCCTTCGGCGGTCAGCAAGTACCCGGTACCGAAGGTACTGGAACAGCTGTGTATGCGCTGCCTCGAAAAGGATCCTGCCGCGCGTCCCCAGTCGATGAGGGAGGTGGTCCTGACGCTCGAGCAGGACTGGGCCAGCGACCTGTTGCGGTCAAGCCGCCGACCAAACAAAAAATAAGCCGGGGCAGCGAGGCTGCCCCGGCTTGCTTCTACCGCACGTTACCAGCCCGCAACAGGGCTGGTATCAGGCCGGTATCAGGCCAGTGCCTTCTTGGTCACCTTGACGATGACGGCCGCGACCTTGTACGGATCCGCGTTGGATGCCGGGCGACGGTCTTCCAGGCGGCCCTTCCAGCCATCCTCGACGGTACCGATCGGGATACGAATCGACGCACCGCGGTCGGACACGCCGTAGCTGTACTGGTCGATCGACTGCGTCTCGTGCTTGCCCGTCAGGCGCTGCTCGTTGTGTGCGCCGTATACCGCGATGCATTCCGGGATGTGCTTGCCGAACTCTTCGCAGATCTTCGTGAACACGCTTTCGTCACCGGATTCGCGCATGGGGCCGTTGGAGAAGTTGGCGTGCATGCCGGAGCCGTTCCAGTCGGTGTCGCCGAGCGGCTTCGGGTGCCAGTCGACAGCGAGGTCGTACTGCTCGGCGGTCCGCTCGAGCAGGTAACGCGCCAGCCAGATCTGGTCACCCGCTGCCTTCGCGCTCTTGGCAAAGATCTGGAATTCCCACTGGCCCGCAGCGACCTCGGCGTTGATCCCTTCGACGTTCAGGCCGGCCTCGAGGCACATGTCCAGGTGCTCTTCGATCAGCTCGCGGTTGTAGGCATTGCGAGCGCCCACCGAGCAGTAGTAGGGGCCCTGCG
>JAGRGW010000288.1 GCA_020445315.1 Gammaproteobacteria bacterium | reverse complement strand
GTGCCGACTTTTTACACGCGGCTGCTGGAGCAGCCCGCACTGGACCGCGACCTGTGTGCCGGCATGCGTCTTTTCATTTCCGGTTCGGCACCGTTGCTGGCGGAGACCCACCGTGAATTCGAGGCGCGTACCGGCCACCGCATCCTCGAACGCTACGGCATGACCGAGGCCGGCATGATCACCTCGAACCCCTACGACGGCGAACGCATCGCCGGCACCGTCGGTTACCCGCTGCCTGGCGTGTCGGCACGGGTGGCCGACGAACACGGGCACGAGGTCGCGCGCGGCGAGGCCGGCGTACTCGAGATCGACGGACCCAACGTGTTCAGTGGCTATTGGCAGATGCCGGAAAAGACCGCCGAGGAGTTCCGCCCCGACGGGTGGTTCATTACCGGCGACATCGCGCGCATGGACGCCGACGGTCGCGTCACCATCGTCGGGCGGGCCAAGGACCTGATCATCTCCGGCGGGTTCAACGTGTACCCGAAGGAAATCGAGTCGCAGATCGACGATCTTCCGGGTGTGCGCGAGTCGGCCGTGATCGGTGTGCCGCACCCGGACTTCGGTGAGGGCGTTACCGCGGTCGTGGTGCCGAACGGCAGCCAGCCGCTGACCGAGCAGTCGATCATCGACGCGCTCGGAGACTGCCTCGCGCGCTTCAAGCAGCCGAAGCGGGTGTACGTCGTCGACGAGTTGCCGCGCAACACCATGGGAAAGGTACAGAAGAACGTGCTGCGCGAGACCTACAAGGACACCTTCGCGTGAGCGGCAACGAGGCGCGCGACCTGCAGGCGCGGATCAACGCAGGCATCCCGTTGAGCGCGGCGATGGGGTACCGGGTGGCTGTACTCGGCGACCACGACATCCGCGTCGAAGCGCCGTTGGCGCCGAACGTCAACGTGCACGGGACCGGCTTTGCCGGCAGCCTTTACGCGCTCGGTATCTTGACCGCGTGGGGCCTGTGCACGCACCTGCTCGGGCGTGCCGGCCTCGACGCCGATCTCGTGGTTGCCAAGGCGACCATTCGCTACCGTGCCCCTGTGCGTGGCGACATCGTGTGCCATGCCGCGCTCGATGCCGATGCGGCACGTGACTACCTCCAGCGCCTGGAACAGAACGGGCGTGCCCGTATCCTGGTCACGGTGGCGGTCGGTGACGGGCCCGAGGCGAGGATCGATGCCGAAATGCATGCACGGCTGTCCTGACTGGCCAGCTACCGTGTGGCGTCCGATTATTGCCCGAGCGCGTCGCGGATGAAGCGGGTCGCCTGCTTCAGCGAGTCCTGCGCCGCCAGGTCGTCGGCGAGCGTCCGCACATTGGGTGGACGGAAATCGAAGCCCCGGCCAACCCCGGGATAGATGACCAGTCTCGCGTTTTTGCCGGCATCCTGCAGCGACTGGATCGCGGTTTCGATCGAGCGCCGACGCTGGTACTGTTCTTCGTCGCCGATGAAGACGAGGACTGGGATCTCCAGCTGATCGACCTCGGTCGCGTAGCGGTAGACCTGCATCGGTTCGGGTGCGTTCGGGTCCTGCAGGTGGGGATACCAGGCAACGTAGCAGGCAATTCCCTGGTGCTGCATCGCATGCGTCGTCGCCGCCTTCAGCGTGTAGTAGCCGCCACGCGTCTGCGACGCGAAGCAGGCCCGCTCGGACCCGACGTTGGGCTGGGACAGCAGCACGGGAACGCCGGCGGCCACGTCCTTCTCGACCTCGTAGTCGTGTGCGATCGGCAGTTTCTCGATGAAGCGGCCGCTATAGATATCCGGCGCCAACACGACGAATCCGCGGGCCGCCAGTCGCTTGACCTGGGGCTGGATCAGGTCGTCCAGGCCGCGCCTGCCGTGCTGGTACAGGACCGCCGGGTAGCGTTTGCCGTCATCGGGATAGGCCAGCAGCGCGGGCACGGTGACATCACCGTTGTCGTACTCGATCCAGCGGGTTGTGACCGCATGGTTGCTGGGGACCGGGATGCGGCCCGTTTCCCACCACGCCTGGTCCCACCACCAGCTGCCCTGACCCACCGGGTTTTGCATGGGCTCGTAACCCTGGCCGACAGCCAAGGTCGACAGGGCCATGAGCCAGGCCGTCACGGTGCATGCGTGTACACGATTCATAGAGTTTGCCCCCGGTCATCGGAAAAGTCCCAGGCCGCAGTCTAGCAACCGACGGACGCGCAGACAGCCGTGTGCCGCGGGGTTTATAGCAGACGCGGTACTTGACCCCCACCCACCGGGCCGGGTCTCATGGGCGAATCTGCCGTGTTCCCGGGTCGACCCATGTCTCAAAAGCGACGATTCCACATCATCCTGGTCAAGCCTACGCGCTACGACGACGATGGCTACCCGGTGCACTGGCTGCACAGTTCGCTGCCTTCGAACAGCCTGGCCTGCATGTACGGCATTGCACTGGATTGCCGGGACCGCCAGGTCCTCGGGCCCGACGTCGAGATCGTCGTCGAGGCAATCGACGAAAACAATCGCCGACTCGACTCGGCGACGTTGCTGCGGCAGTTGGAAGCGAATGGCGAGGGCTGCCTGCTGGCGCTGGTCGGCGTACAGTCGAACCAGTTTCCCCGCGCCATCGACATTGCACGTCCTTTCACCGATCGCGGCCTGCCGGTCTGCATGGGCGGTTACCACGTCTCCGGTGTCGTATCGATGTTCCCCGAGCCGACGCCGGAACTGCGCGAGGCCATGGACAGCGGGATTTCACTGTTCGCCGGCGAAGCCGAGAACGGACGCTTCGATATTGTCGTCAGGGATGCCTTCGACGGTACGTTGAAGCCGATGTACGACTACGGCGACGACCTGCCCGGTCTCGATGGCCAGCCGTTGCCGTACGTGTCGCCGGAACTGGTCAAGCGCAACCTGGTCAGTGTGTCGAGCATCGATCTCGGTCGCGGATGCCCGTTCAACTGCTCGTTCTGCTGCATCATCAACGTGCAGGGGCGCAAGAGCCGTTATCGCTCGGCCGACGATCTCGAGGCCGTGGTCCGCCGGAATCATCGCGACGACGTCAAGAATATGTTCATCACCGACGACAATTTCGCGCGCAACAAGAACTGGGAACCGCTGCTCGATCGCCTGATCGCCCTGCGCGCGGAAGGCTTGCAGATGTCCTACATCATCCAGGTCGATACGCTGTGTCACCGGATCCCGAACTTTATCGAGAAATGCGTGGCGGCCGGCGTCGACCAGGTGTTCATCGGCCTGGAGAACATCAACCCGGACAACCTGGCGTCAATGAACAAGAAGCAGAATCGCATCCACGAATACCGCGAGATGCTGCTGGCGTGGAAGCGGCACCCGGTCATCATCTGGGGCGCGTACATTCTCGGTTTTCCGAACGACACGCGCGAGTCGATCCTGCGCGATGTCGAGGTCATCAAGCGCGAGCTTCCGATCGACCTGCTCAACATCTCGATCCTGACGCCGCTGCCGGGTTCGGAGGATCACAAGACCCTGGTCGAGCAGGGTGCCTGGATCGATCCGGACCTGAACAAGTACGACCTGGCACACCGCGTCACGCACCACCCGACGATGTCGGACGAAGAACTGGACCGGGTCTACGAGGAGGCCTGGGACAACTACTATACGTTCGAACACAAGACGACGGTGCTGCGCAGGATGTTCGCACTCGGCAGCGACAAGCGACTGAAGACGACTGAGCGCCTGACCGCGTTTGGTGTGTTCACCCGCCAGCACGGCATGCGTTCGTACGACATGGGGCTCGTGCGCCTGCCGGGCCGGCGCGACCGTCGCCCCGGCATGCCGCTCGAGAATCCGCTGGTCTACTATCCCCGGTATCTTTTGCACAACGCCAAGGCGGTTGTCGTCATCCTCTACGAGTACTGGCGTCTGCGCCGGCAGATGCTGCGCATCGAGCGCGACCCCCTGCGGGGAAGCTATTCCGATGCGGCGATCGTGCCGCCCAGCGAGTCCGAGATGGACGACCTCGACCTGTTCCAGGGGACGCGTGGCGGCAAAGAGGTCGTGTTGAAGGTCAGGCAGCGCAGGCAGCGCCAGTCGGCGGCAACAGGCTCCTGATCGCGGGCGTCACGGTCGCGGCCGGACTGCCGGCCGGTGCCGATGCCCGGCCCCCGATGTCCGGTGCGGACAAAAACTGTGACTCAAGCCCGGGCCGAAATCGCCGATGCATACAGCACCTGCCCGTGCATCCCGAATACCTATGCAAGTATCCAGTAGCGCATTGCTCGACGCCTGCCCCGGTGCCCTTTGTGTCGTCGGCGCCGACGACGGCGTAATCCACGTCAACCGGGCGTTTCGTTCGATCTTCCCGCGTATCGACGTCGGCACCGAACTGCCCGTCCTGGTCGGTCTCCTGGGGATCGACCGCCACCAGCTGAAGGCTGATGCGAGATTTACCGTGGGCGACGCGGCCCAGGAATACGGTGTCCAGGTCCGTGCCATCGACGCGGGTGCCGAACAGTGGCTGCTGAGCCTGACGCCGATTGCCGCACAGAAGGCCTTGAAGCGAGGGCTCGCCGAAGCTGTCGCGGGCGCGAAGAGCGGCCAGCTGGACGCGCGCGTGCAGCTGCCGCCGGGCAGCAGTGCATTGGCGACACGGGTGGCAGCGGGGGTCAATGAACTGCTCGACAGCATCGGTGGGCAGTTGAGCTCACTGGTGGCCGCGGTCGACCTGCTGGCGGAATGTGATCTGCGCGTGAACCTGGAAGGTAACGACGAGGGCGAACTGGGGCGCCTGCGCACGCGCCTCGGTGTCACCGTGGCCAACCTGACCGAATCGATTCGACAGACGATCGCCTCGTCCGAGGTGATCGGCGACATCACGCAGAAGGTCGCAGACGAGAACCGCCAGCTGGCCGAACGGACGTCGGCGCAGGCCTCGGCGGTACAGAATACCAGTGCCAACATGGAGCAACTGAGCGCTGCTGTCGACAACGCGGCCGGCAGTGCGGAACGCGCCGCCGACCAGGGTTGCCAGACCATGCGATTGGCAGAAGCCGGGCGACAGGCGGTAGCCCAGGTCGTCGAGTCGATGGAATCGATCAACCGCGGCGCGAACGAGGTTCGCGATATTATCGGCGTTATCAACGAGATCGCTTTCCAGACCAACATCCTCGCGCTGAATGCCGCGGTCGAGGCCGCGCGTGCCGGTGAACACGGTCGCGGATTCGCGATCGTTGCCGCCGAGGTCCGGGCCCTCGCTGCCCGTTCGGCTACCGCTGCCAACCAGATACGCGAACTGATCGACCGCTCCGCGGCCACGACGGCCGACGGCAAACACCTTGCGCTGGCGGCGGACGAGCGGATGGCGGATATCCTCAGCGGTGTACAGAACACCAGTGAGCAGATTGCCGCGATCTCGATCGCGGCCCGCGAACAGACCCAGGGTATCGCCGACGCCAACCGCGCCCTGCGCGATATCGACGAGCTTACCCAGCAGAACGACGTGCTGGTGCGGGAACTGGCCGAGAACAGCGAGGCGCTGAACCAGCAGGCCCGCTACCTGACCGAGGCCGCAACGATTTTTCGTCTGCCGGACGATGACTTCAGTCACCCCCTGCACCGTGAAGCGGGTGCCGCGGCAACAGCGGCAGCTACCGAGCTCGGCGCGCTGCTCGAGAACGCGCTCGCCACCGGGCAGATCAGCGAAGACGACCTGTTCGACTACCGCTACACCGAGATACCGGACACCAGCCCGCAGAAGCACAGCACACCGTACGACGCCTTGGCGGATCGGTTGTTTCCGTCGGTGCAGGAGCGGGTGCTGAACGGGCATGCGGCCTTCGTCTACGCCATCGGTGCCGATTACAACGGCTATGTTCCGACGCACAATGCGCAATTCAGCCAGCCGCTGACGGGTGACTACGAAACCGATCTGGTCGGCAACCGCACAAAGCGGATCTATTCCGATCGGGTTGGGCAGCAGGTCGGACGCCATACCGAACCGGGCAAGTTGCAGACCTATCGGCGCGATACCGGCGAGCTGATGTTCGACATGTCGGCACCGATCCTTGTCAATGGCCGTCACTGGGGCGGATTTCGCATCGGCTACCGCATCGTTTGATGGCATCACGCGGGCGGTATGTGAAAATCGGGGCATCCATCGCACAGCCGTTGCGCTGAATCCGGTTGCTGCGAGCGGTCCGGGCAAAATTCAGAGTGGGAAGGACGTTGCGCAAGTACAAGACGCTGGTGATCTCGAATCTCTACCCGAGTGCAGAGTTTCCGGGCCGGGGGGTGTTCACCGAGCACCGGATCCGCAACCTGGTGAAGTCGGGCAGGGTCGAGACGCGCGTTCTCTGCCCGTTGCCCTGGTTCCCGTTGCGAGGCGAGCGTTTCGGCCAGTACGGTGCGTTCGCGCGCGTGGGCGGAGCCGGCGAGCGGCACGGCATCGCGATCAATTACCCCAAGTACCCGGTGGTGCCGAAAGTCGGAACGGCTCTGTCCGGCCTGTTCATGGCCCTGTCGCTTTTTCGTGCTGCCAGGCGTCAGCAGCGCAACGGGTTCGAGTTTGATGTCATCGATGCCTACTATTTCTATCCCGACGGGGTGGCGGCCGCGCTGGTCGGCAAGTGGCTGCGCAAGCCGGTGGTCATCACGGCCTACGGATCCGACCTCAATATCCTGCCGGATCATCCTCTCGTCCGGGCACAGATTCGCTGGGCAGCAGCCCAGGCGGCCGGGCTGACGACGGTTTGCGGTGCATTGAAGGACGTGCTGGTCGATCTCGGCACGCCGGCCGACAAGGTCAGGGTCGTGCTGCACGGTGTCGACCTCGCGCTGTTCCGGCCGGTCGAGGATCGTGCCACGCTGCGGCAGCGGCTTGGCCTGTCGGGTCCGGTGTGCCTGTCGGTCGGCAACCTGGTCGAACTGAAAGGCCACGACCTGACGATCAGGGCGGTCGGATCGATGACGGAGGGTGTCCTGCTCATCGCGGGCGACGGGCCGGAAGCGGCATCGCTGAAAGCGTTGGTCGAACGCGAGCGGCTGGAAGACAGGGTCCGTTTCCTCGGCAGGCTGAGCCAGGCGGAACTGGTCGACTACTACTGTGCCGCCGATGCCTTCGTGCTGTCCTCGAGCCGAGAGGGCATTGCCAACGTCATCATGGAATCCATGGCCTGTGGCACGCCTGTCGTCGCGACAGCAGTCGGCGGCGCACCCGAGGTCATCACGGTGCCCGAGGCCGGCCTGCTGGTCGACCGGCGAACACCGGAGGCCATTGCCGATGCTATCGGTCGCCTGCTCGCGGATCCGCCGGATCGTGCGGCCACGCGCCGTTTCGCGGAGCAGTTCACCTGGGAGCGGACCACCGCCGATCACCTGGCGGTGCTGGATGGGGTGATAACCGGTACCGATAAACCGGATTGAGCCAGCGTGGGTGTGCGTGCATGGAAGATGTGGAAGATGCTTGCCGCTCGATCAGGCCCTGGCGTAGACCGCGCTGTATTGCCTGACCATCGCGGCCAGGCTGAAGCGTGTCTGCGCCTGGTCGAGACCCGCCTGGCCGTGCCGGGCCAGCCGGTCCGGGTCTTCGATGTAGGGTTCGATTGCATCCGCCAGCGCCGCGGGGTCAGCGGGCTCGACCAGCGTGCCGGTGACGCCGTCGGTCACGATCTCCGGGTTGCCACCCACTCGCGTGGCGATTACGGGCAGGCCGCTGGCCATGGCCTCGAGGATCGTGTTGGAGATTCCCTCGCGCAACGAGGGCAGAACGAACAGGTCCAGCAGGTTGTACACCTGGTCGGTATCGTTGCGGTAGCCGGGTAGCCAGCAGAGGTCGGAAAGACCCTGTTCCCTGAGCAGGTCGATGACGGCAGGGCGCTCCTCGCCGTCGCCGATGATCGCCAGGCGCAGCCTTTCCCTGTAATGCGGTTGACGCTGCACCAGTAGCACGAACGCACGGGCGAGGTCGGACTGCGCCTTGATCTTCGCGCTGCGGCCAATCGTGCCGACGACGATGGTGTCATCGGCATCGAACCCCGCGGGGCAATCATCGATCGATGTTTTCCGCCTGGCGAACTTCGCCGTATCGACGCCGTTGTGAATGGCCGTGATCCGGTCGGCCGGTATGCCGATGTCCGTTTTCAGCCACCCGGCGAGTTCGTCGGAGACGGTAATGTACTGGCTGGCGAAAAACCGGCTCAAGCGCCGCAACTGGTTGTAGCGTTTGTGGTTGCCCTGCATCTCGACAAAGTCGAGTCCATGTTCGCTGTGTACGAGCCGCCGGATACCCGCTGCCCAGGCAACCGGCAGCATGTCGAGGGTCGGGATGTTGCGCGTATGCACGATGTCGGGCTTGAGCTTTCGCAACAGGCGCCAGATGCGTCCGTACATCGCCAGGTCCTTGCCGGGTCGCTTGTGCATCTCGAACACGGGGATGTCGTCGCGCCGTATCCGTTTACGGAACTCCGTTGCCGACTCCAGGCAGATCACCTGGTGGCTGAACGCTTGTTCCGGCATGTTGTTGAGAAGGTTGACCAGGCCGTTTTCGAGGCCGCCGAAATCCAGCCTGAAGATGATGTGGCAGATCGTGGTCGGTTTCTCAGCTCGGCTCGGCATGCGTTGGCTCATGTCAGAAGGGTGCGGGGCGACACGAAGGATGCCATAGACACGCGACCGGATGGCGGCGCGCGGCCGCAGCGAAGTCGCCTGGGAATCAGTCCAGGTGCGCGAGATACGTGGCTACGGCCTCGATTTCCTCGTCGGAGCGCAACATGAACGCCCGTGCATACATCAGGGGGTTGTAACGCCGGCCGGTCGGGGTCCTGAATTCTTTCAGCATTTTCGCCGTGTACTCGGGGCGTTGTCCCGCCAGTCTCGCGTAACCCTCCTCGTTGCGGCCGTCGTCGCCGTGGCACTCGACGCAGAGGTTCTGGTAGATCCGTCGGCCGCGTTCGATCAGTTGGTCGTTCCCGCCGCGCGCCGGTTTCGTTGTCTGCGCTGCATAGAAAATCGCCAGCTTGATCTTGTCTTCGTCGCTGAAACTCGCGGCCAGACTGCCCATCCAGTAATCGATGCGCCGGCCGTCGGCATAGCGATTGAACTGGTCGACGATGTAGACCGGGTCCTGGCCGGCCAGGTTGGGCGTGCCTTCCTTGACCGAGTTGCCGTCGTCACCGTGACAGACCTTGCACAGGCTGGCGCGCCGCTGACCGTGATAGAGCGCGTCTTCGTATTGTTCCGGCGATGCCGAGATTTCCGCCAGCCTGCTTGCGAGCTGCTGGCGTACGGCGAGGTCTGACGCGTTCAGCTGGCCGTTGTCCAGCCTGAGGTCTGCCGCTACCGCCAGCTGCGTTGCCAGCAGGCCGGGCAGAACGAGGTTCAGGAGTGATTTGTTCATCGCGCTTCACCAGGTCATGCATTGCGGGCCCCATCGGGCCGCCTGACATTGGTTAGCGGGAAACCCGCCGATATCTTGATCGATACCGGTGCCGGGCCGTCACCACCCTGCCTGACGTTCAGGTTTTCCTACGGTCGAGGAAGCCTTTTCGGGCCAGATAGGACTCCGGTCGGTTGTGCGTGGCGGTTTCAGGGTCATAGATCACCGTGATCTCGTCGCCGACCTCGTAATCCAGGTATTCCTGCGATGTCACCAGGTGTTTGGCCGTGTGCGTTGCGCCGTCGCCGCTGGTGAACCGGTATTGCAGATAATGGCGGTTGCCGGATTTCGGCCGAGATCGCGTGAACTTGTCGAGGATTGTTGCCTGCGCGCGAGCGCCGTTCGCAGCGAGAGCCCGTGTCCGCTCGCGTGCCCGGCTGTAGCGAAGCCAGATCGCACCTGCGACGGCGGCAAAGAACAGGATTGCCAGTGTTTCCATGATGCTTCTTCCATGCACCTGTTGGGTCCGGCCACGGTGGTGACATCGTTCAGACCCGGTTCAGCTTGACCTTCCTAGAGTAACACTCAACGCCGGCAAGCCCGCCGGTAGTACGGAGGAATACCAAATGAAAACACGCAAACTGTTCTGGCTGGTTCCGCTGTTGGCCGCCCTCGTGGTACCCGCGCATGCCGGCAACCGCGACGAGGGTGCCAGCCGCTTCGAGCACCGGATCGAGCGTCAGCGCGACCGGATCCGTGATGGTGTTCGCGAGGGTGACCTGACCCGTCACGAGGCCAAGACCCTGCGCCAGGAGCAGCGGCACATCACCAAGCTGGAGCGGCGCTTCGAGCGCGACGGCAGGCTGGATCGCTACGAGCGTCGCACGTTGAAGCGCGAGCTGGACGGGGCGGGCCGACGCATTGCGCATCTGCGGCACAACGACCGTTACCGTGGCGAAGGGCATCGCCGCCACGGTCACCGGCCGGAGCCTGTCTACGCCCCGCGGTATCGCACCCATCATGGTCACGGACGTCACCACTACGACAATGGGCCGTACTGGTCGTTCGTCCTGTCGCTGTCGGATGCCTGGTAGGCCGCTCAGCAGCCCGGAATGCACCACCCCGCCGGGTGCGGCGGGGTGGTGCAGGATCGGCGTGTCAGCGGGCGATCAGGACCACTTGCCGGGATAGTCGGCTATGCCCGGATTGGACGATACGCCGATCAGTTCGGGGTGGTTGATCTTTGGCAGTCGAAGCACGTTGTCCGCATCACGCTTGGCGAGGATGTAGTCGCGCACGACGTCCCACATCAGGCGGCCTTCGGGTGTCCGGTTCACGGTCGCCCATCCCGCCACCTTGTAGGTGGTGCCGGCCTCGATCACGTGACCGTTGTCGAGCGTCATGTTGGTGATGCGGTGGCCGAGCGTTTTGCCGGGCTCGATCGTGTAGTCGAGGCCACCGACACGGACCATGTCGCCGCCGGACTGCAGGTACGGGTCCGGGTCGAACAGGTTGTCGGCCACGCCTTCGAGCATGTTGATGATCTCGGCGCCGGTCATCTCCGCGACGTAGGTCTCGGCGTAGGTCATCGAGCACTGGGTCATGACGTCTTCCATCGTGATCCAGTCGCCTTCCAGCGTCGTCGTGCCCCAGCGGACACCGGCCGACAGCGCGATGTCGGCGTCGTACTCGTGACGCAGTGCATTGCACAGGACCTGGTCCCAGGTACCCATGAAATTCCCGCGCCGGTACAGCGTGCGGTCGGCGATCGCCAGTTTCTCCTTGAGGATTTCATCGTAGGTCTTGCCAACCCGCGACTCGTTGTAGAACAGGTCGCTGCGCCGGGATTCGACAATCTTGTCGTCGTATTTCGTGGCACGCATCTGCGTGATGTAGGCCTCCATCTCCTTGTCGGCCGGCAGCCACTCGGTGATGACGGGGACCATGCGGTACTCCATGCCCTTCAGTTCGCCGTCCTGGATATCGAAGTCCATGATGCCCACGTACTTGCTGTTCGAGCCGGCGT
>JAGRGW010000287.1 GCA_020445315.1 Gammaproteobacteria bacterium | reverse complement strand
TACCGCTGCGCGATCTCGGCAGGTAGCTCAGACCTGTTACCTTCTGCGCCGTGCCCATATCGATAACGAAGTGGTGCGGATGTCGTGGGTCATCGGCGCTACCGGGTATGGACGCCCAATCCGTATGCCAGATCGAACTCAGGTTGCCATCGATGGCGTTCTCGGCAGCCCCGTTCTCACCAGCAAGCTCTTCGCTACTGGCGGTTACCGTCCAACTGCTCCGATCGATTGTCTGGCCATGTGCGTCGAGCAGGTTGATCTCGGCAGCGGATGCCCACGGGTTGCCGTAGATCTCCGACAAGGCGGTCAGGCGCACGAAGCGATACGCCGTCTGCTGCCCGCTTTCGTTCAACTGCTTCAGGAACTCCGCAATGGCTTCGGCATCGCTGTAGGCAACAGCCGGCGAATTATGCGCCCGAATCGCGTCTGCGATCGTCGCTGCCGAACCGTCGTGGAGATAGGGGGCACTGGTCCACAGGCCCAGCAGTGACGGCGTGTCGAATCCGTCGAGGCCTTCACCCAGACGTAGCCCGCTGTCGAAATCAATCGTACCGATATCATGGCGCAAGCCGTCCGCCGAGTCGGTCGCCATCACGCCGCTGTGACAGGCCGCGCAGTCGTAGTCCTCGAACAGGAGACGCCCTTCATCGGCCAGTGGCGTACCCGCATGCGGGCTTGGCTCGACCTGGTTCAGCGAATCGAGATAGGCCGCCAATGCATCCAGATCGGCACTGAGACCGGCCTTGGGATCACCCAGCGGCTCGCTGCGGGTGCCGGCGGCAAAATCGGCATCGTCCATGAGGCCCGTGCCACCGGCAAAGGCGCGGATCTGCCCTTCGAAGTCCTGCACTTCGTCGAAGTTGCCGGTCCAGTGCAGCAGCCCCTGGCCCATACCGGCCTTGCCACGCAGCGAGACAGTGTTACGCAGGCCCTCGCCAAACTGGGTGAAATCCCAGACACGTCCGTCATGCTTGGCTTCCTTGTGGCAGGCGGCACAGGACATGTAGCTGTCTCGTGCCAGTCGCGTATCGGCTGCATCGTAGAACAACTGCTTGCCACGCAACACGGTCGGGCTCAATGCTTCGTCCGTCACGACGCTGATTTCGGGCAGAACCGCCGCGACGGGGAGTTCAGTCGCAAAAGTCTCGCTCAGGTCGAATCGTGAAATGCTGCGATCCATGAAGTTATGCACGTACGCGACGGTACTGTCGCTGGAGAACGCCACCGATTGCGGTGCTCGTCCCGTGTCCAGGCGCATCAGTTCGAAGCCCAGCAACAGGTCGTAAACGACCAGTTGCCGACTGGTTTCCAAAGTCACCAGGAGGTACCGGTCGTCACCACTGAAGGCGCCGCCGGTGGCTACACTGGCATTGTCATGATCGATACCGAGCTCCAGGGCTCCGGTACCCAGATTGATACCGGAGGTGTGTGCCCGGACTGTCTGGTCAAACGACATTCCCGGCTTCGCCCGCAACACACCGGAATCGATATTGTCTTTCTTGCCAGGTACAAACGCACGTTCGGAATCGAAGCTGATCGCCGCTGCGGCCAGGTAGTTGGGCAGACCGGGACCTCTCGATTCGCTCATTGGCGTGGTATCGAAAGGCAGCGCGAGGGTATCGATCTGCGTCATCGTCACCGGAGATACGACGAACACCTGCCCAAAGCCCGATCCGGCATCGGGTAGAGCCGTGTCCTCGCCCAGCACCAGCGGCGTAATGAAGTTGCTGATCAGCAACTGCGTGTCATCGTAGGTGATGGACAAATGACGTGGTGTTCCCTGTAACGCCAACGTCTCGACCAGTGAATCGTCGATGGCATCACGCTTCTGCAGCATCGCCATGGCTTCCAGCACGACGTAATAGTGGCCGCCATTCCCCTCGAACACGATGCCGTGGGGTTGCGAATCGGCCGGCAGCGTTATCGTGCGGTCGAGTTGCAGCGTATCGACATCGATGACGGATATCGTCGCCGACAACTTGTTGGTCACGTAGATGCGGTTGGAGGCCGTGGACCTGGCCAATGCCCAGGGCGTGTCTCCCACGGCAATCTCTGCCAGCAAAAGGCCATCGCTGCTCGATACCGAGACCGAATCGTTGTCTGGATTGACGTTCCAGACACGATCCTGGCCGTTATACCGCTCGACAATCAACGTAGACGACTGGCGCGGCGGCTCCGGCAGCGGCGCCACGGTGCCATCCCTGTTCGGATCGTTCGGGAAAGGATCGGCATTGTCACCGACGCCGTCCCCGTCACTGTCCAGGGTCTCGTTCGGATCCGTCGGAAACGCGTCGCCGTTGTCACCGACGCCATCACCGTCGCTGTCGCGCGTCTCGTTCGGATCGGAAGGGAAGGCGTCCGCGTTGTCACCGACGCCATCGCCGTCGCTGTCCATGGTCTCGTTCGGGTCCGTCGGGAACGCATCCGCATTGTCTCCGACACCATCATTGTCGGTGTCGTGCGTTTCATTGGGGTCGTTCGGGAATGCGTCGTCTTCATCGACAACGCCATCACCATCGGAATCCGGGTTACCCGTGATCAACGTCGTACCGAAGATCTCGACCTCCGCCAGGCTGAGGATGCCCTGCCCGGCCAGCTGAATACGCACGTAGCGGCCTGTGCGATCGGCTGAGAGCGCTGTCACACGCTCGGCCACCGCGGGATACGCAAGCGCCGTGACCCCGCTCTGCGCCAGGGCATCATCCAGGCTCGTGCCGTCGAACGGCGAATCGGAAACCAGGACATAATAGTTGGCCAGACGGTCACTGCAGCAATCCGTGCGATTCCACAGTCGAATCATCGAGAGTGCGTGGCGCTCGCCCAGGTCGATCTCCCACCATGCGTTGTCTTCGACATTGGTGTGCGTAACCGAACCGTCGCCATAGGTGCCGCTGGTGTTGCCGTCGATAGCCCGCGCAGGCACGCCACCCGACCCGATCGACGATTGCGATGCCGATTTACCCAACGCGAGATTGTCATGTCCGTTCGGCGGAGCGGGTGGGCCTGGGTCGTCATCAGACAGATCCACCGTGTTCAATCCGGACGGCGTGAAGGCCCCCGTGTAAACGGCGTCTCCCCAGGATTCCCCGTCGTTACTGAAATACACCGCGAAATCCCGGATGGTGCCGTTACCGTTGCCCGGTCTCGGCAGGTAACTCAGGCCCGCGACTGACGGACCTTGAGCCATCTCGATGACGAAATGATGCGGGTGTCGTGGATCATTGGCATTGCCTGGCTGCGACGCCCATTCGGTATGCCAGATCGTGTTGGCATTGCCGTCGATGGCGTTCACTGCCGCGCCGTTCTCACCGGCAAACTCTTCGCTGCTGGCGGTCACCGACCAACCGCTCCGGTCGAGAGCCTGCCCGTTTTCATCGAACAGGTTGATCTCGGCCGCGGAGGTCCACGGATTGCCATTGACTTCCGACAACGCTGTCAAGCGGACGTAACGCTTTGCCGGTTCGGCATACACAATCTCGAAACCACGGACACGTTGATCGTTGTTCAGACCGCCTGTTGAGCCGGTAATCGACAGCGCGATGTCACGGGCACCGGCGAAGTAGTCATCTGCCAGGTCACCCGACATCGATCCGACGGCCTGGCCATCGAACACGAACGACAGTGTCCGGGTCGCGGTCTCCCAACGGAAGGTCAACCGATGCCATTGGCCATCTTCGATGTTACCCAGTTCGACCGGTGCGATGACTTGCGTCATCACGCTCGTCGGCGTACCGGTATTTTCCGGCTCCCCCGTGTCCGTGTCCCAGGCGGCGAAATGGTCTTGTGCCGGATCGGCGAAATCCCCGCCGTTCTGATAGGTATCGAATTCAAACGCCAGTCCGTGCTGAATGCCCCAGGCACCCAAGCCGACTCCACCGACGGTACCGACGGTTCCTGCGCCTCGAGGATCGGCATGCAGTGTCACCGCTATGCCGTCGGCGCCGTTGCCGTCCTTGTTGCCGAAGTAGAGATCGATGCCGACCTCGAAGTCTTTCGTCAGGTCGAGGCGGGTGTTGTATCCCGCCGCCCCCAGTTGGTTGTTCGACGCCGGCGTGATCTGAATCTCGCCCGTGTCCTCGTCGACGACTCGCGCACTACCCGACACCGAGAACGCACCAGTAACGGGCGGGGGTGCGTCTTCACGCGTAATACGGACCGTGTATCCAACCGACGGGGTGCCGTTCGCATCCACGGCGAACAACCAGTAGTTGCCGGGAATCAGTACGTTGGGGTTGCTGGCCAGCGTCAGGCTGAAGGATCCGTTGCCGTTCGACGTGCTTTCGACGGGGAGGAAACGTTGGTCGGTGTTGACATGGTGGGTCGTGCCTGACAAACGCACCATCGTGAAGCGCTGTGTCGAGGCGCTGGCCGATACCGCGAGGGTCTCTCCGGCGCTTGCCTGGGCGGGTGCGGCTGTGATCACCGGGCGCGCAGCCGGATTTCCGTCCGTATCAAACAGGTACGGCGGTGAGTAGATCTGTCCATCGAGATGATTGGTCGCACAGTTGCCGCATGCGCCGCCACCGGCCGACAGCACCCGGCCGTCCTTCATCAGCAAGGCGATCGAGTGATAGTTCCGCGGTACCGAAACGCTGTCCACGACCCGCCACGTGTTGGTTGCGGGGTTGTACAACTCGCTCGGCAGGATCGAGCCCTCATCGCTGAACACCCTGGCCACGGTGTTGCCGCCGACCACCAGCACCTCACCGGTCGGCAAGGTCACCGTGTTACTGAAAGCGCGCGCGTAAGTCATCGGCGCGCCGCGGGTGACAACCGGCGCAGGACCGTTCAGATCAACCAGCAACACGTTGCTGTTCAACACCGGCGTGGTGCTGCGCTTGTCGAAACCGCCAATCAAGATGACCTTGCCGGCATCGTAGGTCGCGACGTTGCCGTACATGCGGGCCAGATCGCCAATGGGCTGGCCCAACGACTGGTTGTCACTGCCGCCAACGGGATCGAAGAGATGCCATGTCGGCGTGGGTCCGCCATGAAACACCTTGCCTTCGGGTGTCAGTGCCAGGTGCCCGAACCACTCGAGATTGGACGTGTTCCTCGGGCTTGACTGGGCATTGATGGCGTTCTGCTCGTTCACCAGCGTTTGCATGGACGCGTTCGGTGTCCGCTGCCAGCTGTCGCTCGAGGGATCGTAGAGTTCCGAGCGGTTGCCCGAGGTCTTGGCGAACGTCGAAAACACCTGGTTGTTCGGCATCGTGATATTGGTGCCATACCAACGCCTGTCATTCATGTCGGCCAGTGGAGACCATGACAGCGTTTCCGGGCTGAAAGCGGAGGTGCGACTGTCATCCGGGTTGCCACCGGACGCAACGACGGTGCCATCCTCTAGCGAACTGATACCGGCACAGAACATGTCGTGAAAATTGCTGTTGGCCGACGTGAAACTGCCGGTGGCCGGGTCGAAGATGGAGGCGTGGGTGAACTCGCGGTTGCTCGGGAAACTGTTGGTCTCGGTCGACGACCAGGTGAGCACGCGTCCATCGGGGAGGTTGGCCCCGGAGATCGCGATCTGCGGCCAGGCGATGACCGGCCCCCATTCACCATCAAGATGGGGTTGCGCGACAGCGATGTGGGTGAACAACAGCGGTGCAGCCAACAGCAGCACCAGGGAAACGCGGCCGCCGAAACCGGCTCGCGCGTTTTCGCTGCGCAACCGGGGCTCGGGCGCACTGTCGGTTTTTGCGTTGATGGGCAGGTGCTTGTTGCGAACAGGCAGGCACGCGGCAAGCGTCGGGCGACGCTTGCCCTGGATCATTCGGAACCCGGGCATGGGCACATCCTCGTTTTGTTCTTTTCGCTGTCCCGTAGGACTTATTTTTCTCGGCCCAGCAGCAAATGCAAAAACGGTGCCGACCTTAAGGTTCAACGAGTTAATGGGAAGCGACTGATTACACTGTCAATTTCGTCGACACTTTGAACAACGCGCGGAGGACTGTCCGGGGAGCGCCGAAAACGCCGGCATCGCGCTACGCCACCCACGTCCTGGGCACCCTGCGACTTTGCTTCCCGGCGGTCCCAGTCAAGGGTGCACGGGGCGTGTTTTTCGGACACCATGCCGGTGCCGCCACCTTCGCGGTCAGATAGCCCGGCAGATGAACCGATGCGGTATCTTTATCCTCGAGGCGCCACAATCACCCCGTGACCGCCACCCTGACAAACAGGCAGATGCAACAGGTTCTGGACTTCTGGTTCTCAGATGACATCCGCCCGGCGTGGTTCCGATCAACCCGGGAACTGGATGCGTTGATCCGCGATCGGTTTGAAGCCACATGGCGACAGGCGGCTGACGGGGCGTTGGATCACTGGGCCGGCGGCGCGGACGGTGCACTCGCGCTGGTGATCGTTCTGGACCAGTTCCCGTTGAACATGTTTCGCGGCCGGCCGGAATCGTTCGCGACCGAGGGCAAGGCGATCGCCATCTGCCGGCAGGCGATCGATAACGGCCTGGACCGGCAACTGGTGGGCGAGCGCCGGGCATTTCTTTACATGCCGCTGATGCACAGCGAGGACCTGGCCAACCAGGAGCGCTCGGTCGCGCTGTTCGAGGCCGCCGGTCTCGACGACAACCTGCGCTTCGCCAGGCATCATTGCGACCTCATTCGGCGGTTCGGTCGTTTCCCGCACCGGAATGCCATTCTCGGCCGTGAAAGTACTACAGAGGAAAAGACCTACCTGTCGTCCGGACAGGCCTTCCTGGGCTGAGCTTCCATTCGGCAACGAACGCAACCGACACGAACAACGTGCAAAGCATCGAAACCCGCACCTGCATCCACGAGATGCCGACCACCGAACCGGCGGACCGCGCCAACCTGCTGCTGCGCCATTTGCAGGAGCTGCCCGAATCGCGGCTGCCACTGCAGGCCGCCTGCCAACACGGCGGCTGGGCCGACGCCGGCGACAGGACGGTCGGGTTGATCGACAGCCGGTGCGACGGGACGGCACTGAGCGCAACGGTGGCGGTCTATTTCAACGAGACCGTCGGCGGCTGCAACTGCAACGACGATCCCGTCAGCCACCCGGCCTATGCCCGGCTACTCATCGTCACCCGCCTGGCCGACGGCATGACGACCATCGCGCTCAGCGAAGCGGATGACTAAGCGCCTGTGGCATAGACCGCGTTGCGCGGGTCACGCCCGCGACGGTCACCGGGTCTGGCGAGTGTTTCCCCGCAGGCTGGATGCGCTCAACGCAGCACGCTGAACGCAACCACGCCGGATACCAGTAGCGACAACAGGGCCAGACCGATGCACATTGCCAGAAGGCGCCGGTGCCTGCGCCGCTCCTGCTCCATCGCCGTCGCGGCGGCATCGATGGCCTGGATCGTGTCCTGTAGCTGCTGGCCGAGGACGCGGACCGATTCGGCATTGCGCGTCACCGCCCACTGCAACTCGGCGATCTGCTTCTGCACCAGCTGTTCCGGCTGCTCGCCGCCGGAGCGTGATGTGAACGCGGGTATCGCCGCGCGGGCGATGTCGGCGACGTAGGGCAGTGCGGCCCTGATTAGCGTGGCCCAGGCGGTCAAGGGGGGTCACTCCTCGTCGACATGGCTCGAGAAATGGACGGGCGGCCCTCTTCTGATCGTGGCCGGCACCTTCGCACCGACAATGCGGTTGCGACACGATCAGTCAGCCGCCGTCCCTCTCTGAATACGATGTGCGGCCGGCGCCGGGGCCTGTCCGCCCGGTTCGGGCGTCGAACGCGGGCGCGCAGCAGGCCCCGGCGCGGCATTCGCTGGCTCAGGTCGCCTTCTCGTCTTCGACCTCCTCGTAGCCGGTGATCATCCCCTTCAGGAACCCGAACGGTTTCTTGCTCGTGGTCAGGGCGAGGTACAGGTGCACGACCAGGAAGGCCAGCATCAGGAACGCGCCCAGCGTGTGCAGCAGCGCCACCCAGCCCAGCGGGAACCCGGTACCCGACCAGTACGGGTAGAAGATGTAGGCCAGCCCACTGATCCAGATCACCGGACCGATCATCACGTGGAGCGACAGGTAGGCCATACGCTGCAACGGATTGTGCCGGTGCCAGCGATCCTTGTGGAACGGGTGCGGCTCGCCCTTGAAGATGCCGATTCCGTAGTACTTGACCATCGCCAGGATGCGGTCGATCGGCGACGGGATGTACTGTTTCCATTCCCCGGTCGTCAGGTGCCAGAACCAGGCCAGTGCCCACAGGCCCAACAGGGTCCAGGCCGCCAGCCGGTGCAGGTCGGCCGCCTGTTCGTAACCCAGCAGGTGGATCGTGCCGTGCACCTCGAAACCGGTCAGCAACAGGCTGATGACGAGCAGCGCCTGCAGCCAATGCCAGAAGCGTAGAAAACGGGAATACAGGTAAACGCGTTGCATCAGGATTTCCTCCGCCTGCGTCCAGCGATGAGACGGCCGAGGCCATGTAGCGTGACACCGCCCAATGTGCCCAGGACGATCAGTGCGCCGCCGATATCGAGCCATTCGAAGCGGTCGCGACCCGGCATGTAGAATCCGCCAAGTCCGGCCAGGCGGCCATCTCGGCTGTGGCAGGAATCGCACGACAGGGCCTCTTCCTTGGGGGCGACCATGTGGGTGACGGGCCAGTAATACGCCGTCTCGATGAAGTCGTATTCACCGCTGAACTCCTGCCCCGTCGCGTTGAGACCGGCCTTGATCGCCCGTCCCCAGTCGAAGCTCTTCCAGTAGGCGTCGCTGTCCTTGCCGAACAGGTGCGGCACGGCGAGCACCTTGTTGACGGTGTCGTACGGCTGGCGGCCACGCATCACCTTGAACGGCCAAATGCGCGAACCCGGGTCATCGTGACTGCCGTTCAGGCGGTTGATCGAGACGATGCTGCTGTCGTCGATCTTGTCACCGAGCGTGGAGAAATCGATTCGGCCGTTGTACCAGTGGTATTCCGGGACGACGTTGGATTCCCAGGTGAAATCGCCCTTCTTGAAGTTGTAGGTGTCGTAGCCCTCGGGGTCTTTGATCACCAGTGGCTTGCCGTGCTGGTCCTTACGTCCGGCCGTCGACCAGTCCCACCAGGTCTTGGTCTTGCGTCCGCCACGCGCGAACTCGGGGATATGGCAGGTCTCGCAGGCAACCTTGGCCACGTGCCCGTCCAGCTTGGCGTTGGCCCCGGTGCCGTGCGGTGCATTACCGTGACAGGACGCACAGGTCGCCCGCCCGTCGTCCGTCCTGCCCGGGATGTCGATACCGGTCTCGTCGACCGCCTTGGTCGCGTAACGACTACCGGCGATCTCGTGCCCACCGGTGGTATGGCAGTCCTGGCAGCGGAAGTTCAACCCGTCCTTGTCCATGTGCACGTCGGTCGACCGGGTCGGGTTGTGCATCGACGAGTCGAGGTGGCCGTGCTTCACGCCGTCACCACCACCACCGTAGAAATGACAGTTCCCACAGTTGTCGCGGTCCGGTTTGCCGACGTTTTGCGCGATCATGGCGAGATCCGGTGGCTGTCGCACCTTGCCTTTCTTCGGCGGCCATTGCTTCGGCTCGTAGTTCGGGTGGCCGGCGCCGGTCGGGAATTTCTTGTACGTGTCGGTCGTGTCATGACAGACCAGGCAATCGACATTTTTCTCGGATGTGAGGTCGAAGGTATCGTCTTTCCAACCGTATCCGATGTGGCAGCTGGTACAGCGCGGCCAGTTCGTGGCAGTGGCGACACAGAAATTGTTGACGACATGCTTCTTGCCCAGCTGCTGGCCCGTAACGGGGTTTTCGAACGCCCAGGTCCAGTGACTGGTCTTGTGCAGTTGTTTCGCCGCCTCGGTGTGGCAGCCCAGGCAGGCCGCGGTCACGTCAGGACCGGTTGCAAAAGGCCCTTTCAGCTCCTCGAACTTGCCATGGTCGGCAGTCGAGTCGTCGTTCGGTGCCACAGCGCCGTGCACCGAGAGGCTCAAGCTGATCGCGGCGATACCGATAAACAGTTTGGCAGACAGTGATTTCATCGATTTCTCCCGTCGTCGATCGGGAACGACCGGGGATAATGCTTGAATTCAATATTAGTTATAGCTAATATATTGAAAAGGCATTGACTCCGGATGTGGTAGTAAGGAGGTAGTTCTATGTCCCTCATCAACTGCAAAGTGCTGCGTTTCGTCGTGATGACCGCAGCCGGTCTGTTCATTCTGGGCCTCGCCCTGCAACTGCCCCGCCTGGTGTTTGCCGGCGACTTCCCGGTCCTGACAACGTTGCTGAGCGGTACCGGCCTGTTGGCCATGGTCCTCAGCCCGATCCTGATGCTGGGCATCGCCGTGCTGGTCCTGTTGCCGAAGGTTTCGCGTTCGCTCGAACTCTGCCAGCACTGACGTGCGCACGAAGGCAGCGGGCCGTAACGCCCGTTGCCTCGGACCATTGCCGTCAGTGATTGCATTGATCCACGTCCTGTTTGACGCCCGGTAATATCGTCAACAGGAAAGTCGAGATCAGGACAATCGGTGCCAGGAGCAGCAATACGAAACCGAGCAACAGCACGGCATGATTCATGTGCATGAAATCCGGTACCACGTGTTGCGCCGCCAGCGTCAGCAGCAGGCCGCCGATAAAGAACACAACCGCGACCAGCACGCCCTCTCGCAGCGTCTTGCATCCCAACACCAGTAGTTTCATTTCTCGTTCCTCCCGTTAAGTCGCGCGGCCCGATGGCTGGTTGCTCAATGCAGTCGTTGTCGTGTCATTCCTCAGCCAGTATTGCCTCGGCCGTACCGGGCGCCAGGTCAAACTGCTCTTCGACCATCCGGTTCCACGCATCCCGTTTGAACGTTGCCTTCTCCGGCACCGGCTGGTGGACCAGGTTGATGTGGCAATCGACACAGGTCTTGCCCGCGGCGTCTTCCTGGTGGATGGCCCGTGTGTCGGCGCGCTTCCCGATGATGGCATCCTGCACGTGGCATCGGCGGCAGGTCGCCGAGTCCCGTTTCCGGAACCACTCGCGCGCACTGAACGCGGCCTCCGGCAGGTGCAGGGCGTTGACGACCGGGTCGTCGTAGTTCGCACCAAACAGTTGCCGGAACAGGTCTTTGCCGCCGATGAAATGATCCCAGGTCGCGGCGAAAACACCGGGCGAGACATGACAATCGCCGCAGCTCGCGCGGACGCCCGAAGTCGGCAGGTAGTGCACCGATTCCCGGTAAGGTTCTGCGGCCAGCGTCATCGAATGGCAGGTCGTGCAAAACGCCTCGCTGCTGGTGTAATGATCAAACTCGATCAGGAACACCATGAAGCCGATGCCGGCCATGCCGCCCAGCACCAGGGCGATCAGCACGTGCCGGGTGATGAAATCCGGCAGCCAGGACAGAAGCCGCTTAGTCATCACCCACCTGCCTGGAACCAACCCCGAGTATCGGGCTCGACGCGTTCGGTTTGCTCATCCACCGATGCGGATCCCGGCTGGTGACGTGCTTCTCGATCAAGGCGTCGGCACTGTCGCCGGCGACCTCGCGCACCTGTGGCAGGAACCTGCTGTAGAAATTACGACTGACGACGTAGATGCCTTCCCACCAGGCGTGGTTCGGACTCATCATCGACGCACCGTGGCGTGCGCGCGCACCTTCGTCGTGCCAGAGTTCCCAGTAGGTGAACTCGATCGGCTCATCGAAGGGTGTCGGCGTCAGTTTCTGTTCCGCGTACAGTGCCTGCATGATCGACCGGGCCGGTACCGCGAACTTGTTGTTGTAGAGATCAACGACGCCGTCGAACTGGTCCATGAAGGCGTTGGCGAAATCCTTGCCGTGACACTCGCGGCACACCATGGTCATTGCCTGGCGCCTGCGCTCGGGCGTCGCCACCATCTTGACCTTGCCCATGCTGCCATCCATCTTCGGGACCTTGTGTCCCCGGCGCGGGGCGTCCATTGACGCTGGCAGTTCGCGCTTTCCGCCATCCTCGAATACGATGAGGTGCTGGCGTTCCGACACGGGGGTGTTCAGGTTCCAGGCATTGCGCATGCCGACGTCGTGGGTCGACGGCAGCTTGCCCGCCGCCCCCATGTGACAGGTCGCGCAGGTCGGCGCGGCCGAGTAGTCCTTGCCCGCAACCCAGGTTTCAGCATTCAGATTCATCTTGTCGCGATGCGTGGCGAACGCCATGCCGTGCTTGGACGCCTCGTACACTTCCTTGTCGGGCGAATCCGGACCCGAATGGCAACGGACACAGGCCTGCGGTTCGCGCGCCTGGGCCTTCGAAAATTCGTGCCGGCCGTGACAGGACGAGCAGGACCCGCGCGACCCATCGGGGTTGACGCGGCCGATGCCCGAATTGGGCCAGGTGTTCGGGTCGAGCTTGCCGTTGCCCAGCAGCTTGACGACGGAGCCGTGGCACTGCGCACAACCGGCAGCCTCGATCGCAGGTCCCGCCAGGTTCGTGACCATCGCCGGCATGCGCTCCTTGATGACGGCCACCGCCTCGGCATGCACTGACCCGCGTTGTTCCTTCTCTTCCCGGGTGTGACACCGGCCGCAATCTTTCGGCGAAACGACCGTCGCGATGACATGGCCTTCGTGGGTGATGGCATCGGCGTCCTCTGTGGATGCCTGGTGACAATCGAGACAGTTCACCCCAGCCTCGGCATGGGCGCTGCCCTTCCACTGGGCGGTCAGACCGGACGAAGACTTGCTGTGGCAGTTGACGCACTCCTCGCCGGCCGGCAGGCCCCAGTTGTCGGGGGTCAGCGAGACCTTGGCCGCGACAACGTTACCGGCGACGAGACACAACGCCACGAAACGGACGAAAGAAGAAATCATGACGGCGCATTCCTTGACAAGGGACGGAAAGGACTGCGGCGGGCGGCGCACGACCGCACCGCCGCGTCTCCCTTTACAGGACGTTCTCAGCGACCGCTATGACGCGCGAGTCACGAAGATCCTGCGGCAGGTGCTTGAACTGATCGGCAAGCACTTTCCACAACAGGTTGTAGTGGACTTCACCGCGGATCAGCGCCACGCCGTCGGCCGGGATCTCGTAAGCCAGCTCGCGTTCCTCGTGGGGGCGCAGGCGCGTGTCCGCACCCAGCTGGGTGGCGGTCGGCGGCATTGCGTCCTTACCGGCATCATCGGCGAGCAGGTAAGCGAAGTAGGCCTGTGGATCATCCTTGGCCGGGTGTTCGGGCGCGTTCTCCCAGATCAAATCGCCGCTGCTGTTGTAGGCCATCAGCTTGAACACGATGTTGCGGAACGGTGCGCCGGTCGGCAGGGCATGCGGCTGCTGGTTCTTCAGTTTTGCCGTTACCAGCAACTTGCCACCGTTTGCCTTGGTATCCATCGTGAACACGATGCTGCGCTTCAGCATGCCGCCGTCGTGTCCCCCGCCCATGCTGTGATCGGCCTCATTGTCGACCATCGGCATGTGGCAATACTGGCAGGTCACGTCACTCTTGCTGACCATGTATTCGTTGCCGGTCGCACAAAGCGGGACGCCGTGGGAATTGTTGCGCTTGTCATGACAACCCATGCAGGCAGCATTGGACTTCATCAGACCGGCATTCGACTCCATCGGCAGCGACGGAATCTGCTTGCCGTTCATCGTGACACCCTCGCCGAGATGCGGGTTGGGGACGTCGCTGTCGTCGGCAGGGGCACCGCCGAACATGTCATTGGCAGCCGTCAGCTTCTGCAAACCACGATTGAAGCCGGCCGGACCTTGCAGCGAGTCGGCGGTTTCGTAGGCCATCATGCCAAGGCGAAGCTTACCGCCGGGCGCCGTGATGCCTTTGTAGGTTTTCAGCGTGTGACAGGCAACGCAGTTGACACCTTCACTATAGGTAACATCTGAATCCAGCTTGGTCTGCTTTGCGATGGCGGCATTCGGTGCATGGCATTGCAGGCAAACCGGGTACTTGCCGTTTTTCATTTTGACGCCTTCCGCCAGAGGGTCGCCCACGACCTTCTTGTAAAACGTCGCATGAATCGGGTCTTCCAGCGCCGTCGATTGCGCATGCATCGACCCCTTCCACTGCTTGTAGATTTCCTTATGGCAGGTTTGACAGACCTCGGAAGACACGGAACGGATCGAGTCCGCGTATCCGCAGGCAGACCATGTCCATCCGATTGCGGCACTGATACCAAGCAGTGCGCGCAGAAAACTTCCCTTTGACTTCGGCATGACGAAACTCCCTCCAGGGTGGTAAACAGATTCGGCGCAGCGATTTACTTCTTATGCTGCTGCGCGAGTAACCTGGACAAAGTTCAGCACATCGCGATCCCGGCAATTTTGATCTACGCCAAAACTCCCTGCATTTGGAGAAAATAGAACGCCTGATTGCGTGTCGCGATACGCAAAGAAAAGTAAGATGACGAAAAACCGGCACGAAACCTTAATCTACATTAATAACTAGTTAATCAACTCGTTATTTAGTTTCGATAACTGCGTAGATATTTACTTTACATCGAGTGCGTCCGCGCCGCTGAACCCAGACTGCCGCCACGCTTCGTACAACAGCACGGCGACACTGTTCGACAGGTTCAGGCTGCGTTGGCCCGGCCGCATCGGCAGACGCAGGCGTTGCCCGTGGGGCAGACCATCGAGCATCGGCTGCGGCAGCCCGCGCGTCTCGGGGCCGAACACGAAGGCGTCGCCGGCCCGGTAATCGACCCGGTCGTAGCGCGTTGCGCCACGGGTCGACACCCCGAACCAGCGCGACGGTGACACGTCGGCAAGAAACGCCGCGAAATCGGCATGCTGGCGCACGTCGGCAAACTCGCGGTAGTCGAGTCCGGCGCGACGCAGCCGCTTGTCGTCGAAATCGAAACCCAGCGGGTGCACCAGGTGCAGGGTGCTGCCGGTGTTGGCGCACAGGCGTATGATATTGCCGGTGTTCGGCGGGATCTCCGGCTGATAGAGCACAACGTGAAACAACGAACTCACCACACAGGACAGCACATGGCCGAAACCGATCCCCGACTGGCACTCGACTTCTGCGGCATGCGCTTCGCGACACCGCTGGTGTTGTTGTCCGGGTGCGTCGGGTTCGGCGAAGAGTACACGCGGGTGCAGGGCTTCTCCAACCGCGACGCCGGCGGCGTCTGCCTGAAGGGCACGACCGGCACCCAGCGCCTCGGCAACGCACCGCACCGTGTCTACGAGACGCCCGGTGGCATGCTCAACGCCATCGGCCTGCAGAATCCGGGGGTCGACCGGGTCGTCGACGACATCCTGCCGACGCTGGACTTCGACGAAACGCGCTTTATCGCCAACGTCTCCGGTTCGACGATCGAGGAGTACATCGACGTCACGCGCCGATTCGACGATTCGCCGATCGATGCGATCGAGATCAACATCTCGTGCCCGAACGTCAAGGAGGGCGGCGTCGCCTTCGGCAACGACCCGGACATGTCGGCGCGGGTCGTCGAGGCCTGCCGCGGCGTGACCCGCAAGCCGCTGATCACCAAGCTGTCGCCGAACCAGACCGATATCGCCGAGAACGCGCGCCGCTGCATCGAGGCCGGCAGCGACGCCTTCGCGGTCATCAATACCCTGATGGGCATGTCGATCGACATCGAGGCGCGGGTCCCGCACATCGGCAACAACCAGGGCGGGCTGTCCGGCCCGGCGATCAAGCCGATCGCGCTGCTCAAAGTACACCAGGTCTACCAGGTCACGAAGACGCACGGCATTCCCATCATCGGCCAGGGTGGCGTCACGACCCCGGCCGACGCGATCGAGTTCCTGCTCGCCGGCGCCACCGCTGTAGGCGTCGGCACGGCGCTGTTCTACGACCCGCTGATCCTGCCGAAGATCAACGGCGGGATCGTCGACTACCTCGATCGCCACGGGCTCGGACATGTCGGCGAGGTCACCGGGGCCCTGCAACTCAACACCCAGCGGCCGACCCAGCAGTGCGGCTGCTGAAGTCGCCGTTGACCATCAACATTAGCATCGGGTTATACTCCGGGGTACGCGCCCCCAGCGGGCGTAGACAACTCTCAAACCATTCGGAGAGAAACCATGAGTGATATCGAAGCCCTGAAGGCAGAGAAGGCCACGCTGATCGCCGAGATGCTCGACATGCAGAAGCAATTCATCGATCACGAGCACAGTAACGGTATTTCCGGCAAGGACTACTACTACTCGCAGGACGGCCTGCTGAAGGACTACCGCGAGGTCTACATGCAGAAGGCCATGCGCGTTGTCGAGTTGTCGCACCAGATCGTCGGTTCCACCGCCTGACCGGTCATTTGCGACAAGGCATCTCGCCTGAAAGGCCCGCCGCAAGGCGGGTTTTTTATGCCTGCGGAACGGTCCCAACCCCCTGCCGGGAGGCGAAATCCCGCTCAAGCTCCCGGTCGGTCGGCCGATGTCTTTGCCACCAGATGCACATTCCGCAAAGACCGCCATGACCCAGACCAGCACCCACCCGGAACCGGCTGTACTGCGCCGCCTGACCACGCTGCGCGAACTCGACCACGAAGCGATCGAGGACCTGAGCCAACAGATCTACACCCACCAGGCCAAGCGCGGCGACACCCTGCTGCAGCTGGGCGCCGACGACGACTGCACGCTGTACCTGCTGGAGGGAAGCTGCAAGCTGATAGCCGAAGACGGCAAGACCAAGGTGATCAGCCACGAAGATCCATCGGCCAACGCCCCGATTGCGCGCCTGCGGCCGAGCCACTACCGGGTCGTGGCGGAAAGCCCGGTATCGTTCCTGCGCATCGACAACCAGCTTCTCGACCAGGAGAGCAGCTTCGATGCCTCCTCGACGCTGTCGTTGGAAAGCTACCAGGTCGACGAACGCGACGATCTCGGCCACATGGATGCCGAAAACCGCCTGACCTTACAGATCTACGAGGATCTCAACAGCGACCGCCTGCTGTTGCCGAGCCTGCCGGACGTCGCCATTCGCATCGGCGAAGCGATCAACGACGAAAATTCGGATGCACGCAAGGTGGCCGCGGTGATCGAGACCGACCCGGCGATCTCGCTGAAGATCGTCAAGGCCGCCAACAGCGCACGTTTCGGCGGCGTCACCCAGATCGGCACCGTGGCCGAGGCCGTGGCCCGTCTCGGTATGCAGAACACGCGCTTTCTGGTCGTCACGTTCGCACTGCGCGAACTGTTCCGCACCGAATCCCGCCAGCTGTCGAAACGCATGATGCAGCTGTGGGAGCACAGCCGCCGTATCGCCTCGCTGGCGCAGGTGCTCAGCGTCAAGGTCGGCGGGTTCAACAGCCACGAGGCGCTGCTGGCCGGGCTGGTGCACGACATCGGAGGGATCGCCGTCATCGGTTACGCAAGGGACTTCCCCGAGGTCGCCGGCGACCCGGTCGCCCTGGAGTCCAGTATCCGCTCGCTGCGCAGCCAGCTGGGCGGCATGATCCTGTCGCGCTGGAAGCTGCCACCGGAACTGGTCAACGTCGCCAAGGAGTCCGAGAACTGGTTCCGCCAGCACGGAAACGCGGCTGACTACACTGACCTCGTCATCGCCGCCCAGATACACGACGGTGTCGCCCAGGGTATCGACCCGGCCGCCGTCCCGGCGATCGCCCGCCTGGGTATCGAGCAGTCCCAGATCGACCAGGGCCTGGCCCTCCTCGACGAGGCCCACGAGGAAGTCGCCGCCGCGATGCGCCAGCTCACCGGGTGATCCCCAGCGCCCGCCGAGACCGCGTCGTGCGGCGCGGCGCAACATCGCGCTACGCCAAAACCAGACTATAATTCCCAGCACGCCAAAAGCGGCGCTTTTTGGCGGTTCGTCGGTTTCGCTGTCGTCAGCGGCCCCGTGCCGAGCGCTGCCACACCGATCAGGGCCAGATGCCGAATCGGACGCTAAGGTGCGCGCCCGAGGGAACAGGGCCGCCGAACGCTCGGGGAGTAACAGGATGTCGGAACGCGATTCGGATAACGTCAGGCTGGCGCTGCAGCGCTTTCATCACCTGTCGGAGCTCGGTGACGAGCAGATCCTGGAACTGGCCGAGCAGGTCAGCGTCAACCGGGCCCGTCCGGGCGCGTGTCTGCTCGAGTTCGGCAGTCTCGAGAACCGCCTGCTCTACCTGGTCGAGGGCGAGGTCGAGTTGCTGGCCGAGGATGGCGAACGGCGCATCATCCGGCATACGGATGCGGCCGCGATGGCGCCGGTGGCGCGGTTGCGCCCTTCGCGCTACCGCGTGCTCGCCCGTAGCCGCGTCAGCTACCTGCTGATCGACCACGAGATCGTCGACCGGCTGGCGCGGGAGGAGCGCATCGACGCGATGCGTGTCAACGAGGCGGACATCAGCATCGACGGCGATTCCGCCGACGACCCGGCCAGCCACCCGCTGATGTTCGACGTGCTCGAGGACATCAACCGTGGCGTCATCCTGCTGCCATCGGAGGGCGACATCGCCATTCGGGTCGGTCGGGCCCTGCAGGGCGCCGACGATGACGTGGCCCGCATGACCGAGATCCTTTCGGTATGCCCGGTCATCGCCCTCAAGGTGGTCCGCGCCGCGATTCTCGACAGCCCACGTTCACGGCCGGTGCGCAGCGTGCGCGACGCGGTCATTGCGCTCGGCGCCGACCGCGTCGTCGAACTGGCGGTCAAATCGGTGTTGCGCGAGTCGTTGCGCTCGCACGCCGACGCCACGCGCGACCACATGAACCACTGGTGGGGTATGACGGTCCGGGTCGCGGCCGCCAGTTCGGCCATCGCCCGCATCAGCGAGCGCTTCGATCCTGAACTCGCCGCCCTGATCGGCCTCTCGCACAGCTTCGGCGAGGCGGTGCTGCTGCAGTACGTCGAACGTCACGGCGATATCGACCAGGACCCGGCGCTGGACAAGGCCGTGTCCTGCAACCGGGCCCAGGTTGGTCGCATCCTGGCGGTTCTGTGGGACCTGCCGCGCGAACTGCTCGAGGCGACGACCCAGGCCGACAACTGGTTCTATGAGGACCACCAGGCCGAGGCTTCTTATATTGACATCCTGCTGGTGGCGCGCTGGTTCGCGCACAGCAGCATCGGTGATTACGACGACCTGCCGCGTATCGGTACGATGCCGGCGTTCGACCGCATCGGGATCAAGTCAGCCTCGAACGAGTTCCAGCGCAGCATCGAGCTTGCCGCCAGCCAGGCGGTCAGCCGCGCCAAGGCAGTCATTGCCGTTTACTGACCTCGCCGGCCGGCCGGGCTCACGGCAGCCGGTAGTGCGACTGCGTCATGATGTCGATGCCGCACTGCAGCTCACTGATCCAGCGGATGAACTCCTTGACCGCCTTGCCGGTCAGCGCGCGGCCGTGCTGTGGCACCAGCATGTCGATATCCATGTTGCCGGCCATCTGCGCCCAGAATCGGCAGATCTTGTTGCTGTTCATGTAGCGCTTG
>JAGRGW010000286.1:4874-5053 GCA_020445315.1 Gammaproteobacteria bacterium | reverse complement strand
CGGTGATCTATGAAAAACGCATGGGACGCAATCCGGTCCGGTTGCGCGACCGCCTGCACCCGGTACCGCCGAACGTCGACCTGATCGGCCACGCCGGTCACGCAACCGGTGTGCAGTCAGCCGGTTGATTCCCCGTTCGGCCCGGGCTGGCCGGTCATTCGGGCGCGCACCGCGCGCAC
>JAGRGW010000286.1:0-4824 GCA_020445315.1 Gammaproteobacteria bacterium | reverse complement strand
GCGCGCTTGCTGCCATTGACGTGGGCCAGTGACAGCCACTGCAGCGCAGCGGCATCGTCGCGGACCACGCCCCTGCCTTCCATCAGCATCTTGCCCAGCGCGAACTGTGCCGTCGGCATGCCCTGGTCGGCCGCCTTCAGGTACCACTCGACCGCCGCCTGCATATCCTTCCCGATACCGTACTGGGCGAACCGGTACATCGTGGCGACCACGTACTGGGCCTTGGCGGAGCCGCGCCGGGCAGCCTCGAGGTACAACTCGCGCGCTCGGTCCTCGTCGACCGCCACACCGGTTCCGTTCGCGTACATCCATGCCAGCGTGATCAGCGCATTCTCGTGCCCCTGGCTGGCCGCCCGCTCGAACCAGTCGCGGGCCTGGTCATGATCCAACGCCACACCGTCTCCGTTGCCATACATGACGCCGAGACGAAACTGCGCCTCGGCGTTGCCTGCCTTGGCCGCCTTGCGCACCGCCGCCTCTGCACGCAACTGGTCCGGGTTGAACGTCGCGGTATGTCCTTCGCCTTCACTCGCCATAGTCAGTCAGCTCCCACCTGCCGTTCGGATCCGTGCAGGTACCCATGCACGACTTCCAGTATCTTCGGTTCCCACAGTACTTCGTAGTACAGCCGGCCCGGATCGCGCGAATCGATCAATTGTCGCCCCATCCAGAACCTGATCGACCGCTGCCGGACAAAAACGCCGACCGTTTCGCCACGGACATCGGTGCATTCGCCGACGTGGACAACCATCTGTCGGCCCCGCTCTTTCTCGCGCATCTCCAGGCAGCGCAACCTGATCTCCCGTTGCAACTGCGAAAATGCCGACGTGTCGAGTTCGATCGCGTTGACATTGGCGCGCGCCAGCGGCTCGTGCTCCTCGTGCCCGCTGCCGTCCTGCTTTACCGGCATCACGACCCGCAGGCCACGGCCGCCGGGCAGCGGGTAGCTCTTGCGCAGCACGGGGTGATTGCGGGTCAACTGCCTGACCCGGCGCAGCGCGGACGATACCGTGACCTTGCGGACATTGTCGTAGACGAATACCGGCGGCTCGTCGCAATAGCTGATCGCGACGGCGACTTCGATCTCCGGCAGTGACAGCTCGGCGTTACGCACGTTCATCTGTGTCGTCAGTTCGACCACGGCGCGCGCCAGCGCGCAGGCCCGCGCGACCGCCAGGTGCTCGACCAGGTGGCCGTCCCGCTGCATCAGCGAAAACACCATGGCCTCGCTGTCGACGCTGACCTTCTGCGCACCGAAACGCTCGACGCACTTGGTGACGCGATCGAAGAACATGCCACTGAGCTTGGCCGTCGGATCGAGACGCAGGCGATGCATCTGCGTGACCAGGGCCAACATGCCCTGCACCTCGACGCGCACGACCACGTGTCCGATGACGTCTTCGCGGGCGGTCTCGACGGGCGCGTTACCATGGAAGATCAGCAGTGGCGCGCCGTCGTCCGACGATACCGGGCCCGCGTCGCGCTCGACCAGCCGAATCATGTCCATTGCAACCAGCGCGCGCCAGCCCAGCTTCATGTCACGCCGCAGGCGCATGAAGTCCCGTGCGAAGCGGGCCAGCAACTGCGTCTTGCCGAGCACGGGTTTACGCTGCAGTTCCCTGCGACGGCTGGCGATCCTGCGTACCAGGCCGTCGGCATCGCGAACACCGTCGATGCCATCCAGCCGCCGAATCGCATCGCGCCGGCCGATACTGCCGCGGAGGAAATCGAACACGACGGACTCGGCGCCGACGAGGCCGAGTACCGGGTAGATCTCGTCGAACTCGTAGGATGCGGTAATCGCGTCCTTGAGGTCCTCGCGCCCGAGGTTGCGGTCGAACCGGCGCCAGTGCCTGTGCTGCAGGTCGGCGATGCCGGGTGCAAACCAGCGCTTGATCTTGGAGCGTTCGAAGGCGTCGCTCCCGAGCAGCGTTGCCGCGTTGTCCGGTTCGTCCAGCCAGCTGTCGACCCCTTCCGACAACTCGGCACTGCCACACAACAGGCGCACCCGCCGTTCCGTCTCGAGCAGGCCGCGGATCGCTCCCTGGCCACGCCGCCCACCCCGTTCGATGCGCGGCGGCTGTTTCGAGACCTCGGCCGTGGCCACGGCCGGTGGCAGCCATTCGGCGAAGGTCTCGACCAGGCAGCGATTGACCCGGCGCATCGACTCCTGGTCGAGTACGCAGATCGGGTAATTGGCGGCGAAATCGCCAATCATGCCGACGCCGCCCAGCTGCAGCACCGGGTTGTTCAACATCGCCTCGGCGATTGGCCAGGGGTTGCCGAGCACCGATTTGCGCAACGGCATGAGATCGGCGTATTCGAGGCGCAAAAGCTCGCTGGTCAACTGGCGGGCGATACCGTAACGCACGGAGCTGACCCGACGTGCCAGCAACACGGCACGGTTGTGCAGTTTCAGTCCCTGCCCGCTGGACTGCGTCGCCGGCTGGTTGCGCGCCTCGCCGAGCTCCTCGCGCACCGCCTCGATCTCCGCATCGGTCTCGATCAGGACCAGCTTGATGATCGCGAGCTGGAACGCCTGCAGTCGCTCGATACGGCCGGATGACTTTGCCAGCTTGATTGCCTGCCGGTGATGCGCCTTGAGCTCGCGCGCGAACTCGTCGCCGACCGCGGCATCGCTGGCCGGGCTGCGGCTGTCCCAGAGTCGCTGAACACCATCGCGCACCAGGGCAACGGCATAGGCCGTGGCCATCTCGCGTAACCCCGGGCCGAACGCCACGTCGATGACGGTACTGTCGCTACCGCTGAGCAAGCGGTCGAGACGCAGCGCCTCGAACTTCGGCACGAGCAATCCGTTGCGGATGCTATCGGCTGGGGAGGGATTATCGTTCATGGTCTGGCCGACTGGCGATGCAGTCGACACCCGGGGCCGATGATCCGCCTAACGCGAGGTCAGCGCCTCGACGATGCGGTCTTCCATCTCGATCCGGACCGCGAGTTCTTCGCCGAGCTTGCCCAGGTCCCGGTCGAGCTGGTGCAGGTCGAGCGTGTGATCCGACGCGTCGTACTTGTCGTTGAACTCGACCGCGACCTCGGATGCCTCGGCGATGCGCGGGTAGACCTCGCGGGCGATCTCGAGCACCTGGCCGCGGCGTTCGCGACCGTCGACGATGCGTTCGTAGATCTCGAAATGACAAAACGCGGAATAATCGACCAGCAGGGCGCAGAACTCCTGCAACACGTCAGCACCGGTGTTTTTCTCGCTGTAAGGCTCGAGCCCGGCGACGCGGCAGAACATGCTCAACATCTCCTGACGTTCGTCCAACAGCTTGCGGACCATCTCCCTGGTGCCCTCACGACGGTCTGAATTCTTGAGCTCGCTGGTCGTCATTTTTCTATTCACTCGACTCTGTCTGCGGTTTTCACTAGTTTACTCCGAATCGGATCGGCGTAAACTGAAGCCCTCCCGGTTCAATGTCTCCGCCAGCGAAATCGCCTACGTGAAAAAGCTGCTCGTCACGAGCCTGTGCTGCCTGGCGCTGTGGTCGACACCGGCATCCGCGGTCTACGGCTACGCCGACGACAACCCGTTCGTCGAGGCCATGCTGCGCATGATGGAAGTGTTCGGCCTGATCGACCGCGGCCGATTGCCGCTGAGCACGCCCTACATGCCAGGCTTTGGCAGCAGCGCACTGCCGGCTGTCGGCACGCTTGGCCTGTTGGGCGCGTACCCGGGGCTGGGCGGCATGAGCGGTATCGGCGGTCTCAATCCGATGACGGGTCTCGGCATGCCGTTGACAGGCGCCGGCGCCCTGCCCGGTACCGCGATGATGCCCGGCACGTCGATGCTACCCGGTACTTCAATGATGCCCGGCACGTCCGTGATGCCCGGCCTGGGCGGCTGGCCCGGCACAACGGGCATGCCGTACCAGGCCCTGAATCCGGGCGCCTACGCGCAGGGCATGCAACCGTGGGCGGCAACGCCACAGGCGACGCAGAGCGCGCTCGACGGCATCTGGGAACTGAACAAGGGCGGCTTCGTCATCATCCGCGGCAATCGCGCGCGTTTCTATGCATCGCGCGAGAAGTACCAGGATTACGTGCTCGGCTACGATCGCGACTACCTGTGGTGGGCGCCGGAATCCGGCGGCTCGCGCTCGCGTTACCGCTACCGCGTGCAGAACGACCGCATGGTCCTGGCGGATTCCGAACGCAACGTGCTGTTACTGCGACGCAGGCGCTGACCCTGTGTTGCGGAAATACACATCATTCGTCGTTACCGCTTGTGAGAGGTACGGCACTCAAGGCAGAATCGGGACGAATAAGAGCGAGGCGGCAGCCAGTTGCAGTGCTGCCGTGTCCACGAAAACGAGCGCGCGAACACCATGAAGATCAAACGCATCGCCCTGGTAGGGGGATCGGGCTTTGTCGGGCGACACCTGACCCGTCACCTGCAGAACCGGGGTTACACCTGCCGCGTCATCACGCGGCATCCGCACCGTCACCGTGACCTGGCCAGCTTCTGCGAAGTGGTTGCGGCCGATCCCTACGACCACGAGAGCCTCGCCGGCGTGTTGCGCGGCTGCGACGCGGTCGTCAACCTCGCCGGCATCCTCAACGCCGACCAGAAAACGCGAACCTTCCGACGCGTGCATGTCGAACTGGTCGAGAACATCGTCGCCTCGTGCCGTACCGCCGGTGTGCGTCGCCTGCTGCACATGAGCGCGCTGAACGCGGACCAGAGCCGTGGCGGCAGCAGCTACCTGCGCAGCAAGGGCGAAGGCGAAAACCGCGCGCACACGCTGGGCAAGGCCGGCATCGCCGTCACCAGCTTCCGCCCGTCGGTGATCTTCGGCGCCGACG
>JAGRGW010000285.1 GCA_020445315.1 Gammaproteobacteria bacterium | reverse complement strand
TCCGCAGCGCAGACGATCGCCAGGCCCTGATCCGGTTCCTCAGGGCGCGTACGGCGAACTGAATAATGAAAAACGGCGCCGCGCGCCCCGAGGGGCGCGACGGCGCCATTGCGGCCGTTCGGATCAGGCTGTCAGGCGCCTGCGCGGCGTTGACGCCAACCGAGCAGACCCAGGCCAAGGCCCATCAGCGCCAGCGCCGGCGGCACGTCGACCGGGCGGCCGCTGATCTGCAGAGCGACGGTTTCCGTCGTGTCGGCACCCTCGACCGTCGTCCAGCCGTAGCAACCGGCGGCAGCACCGGCGGCGGCGCACTGGGTCGGGTTGAGTGCCGTCAGGTCAGGCAGGAACACCGTCAGGTTGTAGACGAAATCGTCAATGATGAAATCCTGCGAGAACATGCCGCTGGTCACATCGACGCCCGCCTGGTTCGAGCCGAGCACGAAGATGTCCCAGCAGTTGCCGGACGTGGGCCCGCACAGCTGGTTGTCAATCGTCGGGTTGAAGGTCTCGACGAAGTTGATCTCGAACACCAGCGCCGGCACCGGGACCTCGACACTGGCCCCCATGCCGCCCGGCTCGAGGAACAGGACCGTGAACAGCGTGGCGTCGGTCAGCAACTGGTTGCCCAGGACCTCCTGGTTGCGGTGCGTGATGTTGTTGACCGTCACCGCCGCCCCGTTGGTCGCGGCATTGCCGATGGCCTTGCCGAAGCTGCCGCTGCCGGTCTGCTCGTCGATGTCGAGGCCGCTGGTGCCATCGACCCCCCAGTCGAGCCGGGTGTCCGCAGCCGCGAAAGGCAGCTGCACGAAGCCCCCGCCCTGCAGCGGAATCAGGTCCGACGACGAAGTCAGGTAGGTATTCGACTCGGAAGCGGTAACACCGGTGGGCTGAAACGCGGTGAAACCGGATTCGATTCGGAAACCGAACTGGTCGATGAATGCCGCGTTGGCGGTAGATGCCATTGAAGCGCCGACCAGGCACAGCGACGCGAGCAACGGGATTCTGTTCATGGCAAAAGTCCTGTGATGATGCTTTGTAGAGTTATGTGGTTCTCGAGTTCACAAGTGGCCCACCCTTCCCCAGCCGGACCCTGGCAGCCGCAAGATCGACTCGTCCCTGTCCCAACGGCGAAGTGATTCGAAGAAACCTGCCGGTAGTGCAACCGGCCGCTTTCTGTTGACCCTTTCCGTGAATGAAAAGCATTTTTTGTGCCGAAATTTAATCCCAAACCGCATCAAGGGTTTAGTGATTCGCCAGGCGCGAAACACCCCGCAAGTGTAAATTTTCCCGAATCCTCCCGCGCAGACGCACCGATTCAACCGCCCCAATTCTTTGCGAGACTCAGCGAAAACTTTTTAACTAACTGTTTTATATAGTTAATTTCTCAATCGCCCCGCTGTAAAAAAGACTGGCGCTACGCGCTGACCCGCTGGGTGCCCAGCCCCCCGCCCGTCACCCGGGCAAGACATCCGATCTGGCGTCGTCGAGTCGTCGGTGCCGCCAGGCCCCGCGCCAACCGGGATCTCACCGGTCAGCCCGGCGACGCGACAGAAACCCGTCCGCATTTGACACCCGACAGACAAGACGCGCCGCCAAAGGACTAGCATGAGCATATCAGCGGACACTGATATCCGTAGGTTGCAGGGAGTAACGTGAATCGACTGGTTCGTCTATTTGGCACCTCGATCGGGCGCAAAGCCGTGGTCGCCGCAACCGGTGCACTGTTGACCGCTTTCCTGCTCGTGCACGCTGCCGGAAACCTGCTGATCCTGAAGGGGCCGGACGCGCTCAACGGCTACGCCGACTGGCTTCAGGGCCACCCACTGCTCTGGGTATTCCGGGCTGGCCTGCTGGCGCTGATTGCGGTGCATGTCACGACCACTGTCCAGCTGACCAGGCAGAACCGGGCCGCGCGCCCGCTTCAGTACCGCCAGCTGAACCGGCGCGGCACCGGTTTGCCAGGCCGCCTGATGCCCTGGAGCGGGCTGGCGATTCTGGTATTCGTCGTCTTTCACCTGCTCCACCTGACCCTCCGCTGGGTTGGACCCGAGCCCGCCCGCCTGCATGACGCCGCGGGGCGAATCGACGTCCACGCCCTGCTGATCTCCGGATTCAGCCACCCGTTCGTCGCCGGGGTCTACCTCGTCGCCATCGGGCTGCTGGCGCTGCACCTGGTGCACGCGCTGCAGGGCATGGTGCAGACCATCGGCTTCAATCACGAGAGCTATCAGCCACTGGTGCGTGGATTCACGATCGTGATCAGCCTGACCATCGCCGCCGGCTTCGCCAGCATTCCGCTGCTGGTGCTGTCCGGCATGCTCGGCGCCGGGGGCGGCTGACATGCAGATACCGGCGTTCAACGCGCGCATCCCGCCCGGACCGCTGGCGCACAAGTGGCAACGCTTTCTCGAAGACAGTGCGCTGACCGGCCCGGCCAACCGCCGCCGCTACCGCGTCATCGTCGTCGGCACCGGCCTGGCCGGCGCCTCGGCCGCAGCCACCCTGGCCGAACTCGGCTACCAGGTCGAGGCGTTCAGCTTCCATGACAGCCCGCGGCGCGCGCACTCGATCGCCGCCCAGGGCGGGATCAACGCGGCCAAGAACTACCGCAACGACGGCGACAGCGTCGAGCGTTTGTTCCGCGACACGGTCAGGGGTGGCGATTACCGCTCGCGCGAAGCGAACGTCTATCGCCTGGCGGAACTCAGCAACCGGATCATCGACCACTGCGTGGCCCAGGGCATCCCGTTCGCACGCGACTACGCCGGCTACCTCGACAATCGGTCATTCGGCGGCGCGCTGGTCGCGCGCACCTTCTACGCGCGCGGCCAGACCGGGCAACAGTTGCTGCTCGGCGCCTACGGCGCGCTGAGCCGACAGATCCACGAAGGACGGGTCACGCTGCACAACCGCACCGAGATGCTCGACCTGGTCGTCGACGACGGGCGCGCCGCAGGCATCGTCACGCGACACCTGACCGACGGTACGATCCGGCGCCACGCCGCCGACGCCATCGTGCTGGCCACCGGCGGCTACAGCAATATCTACTACCTTTCGACCAACGCCCTGGCCAGCAACGTCACCGCGACCTACCGCGCCTACCGGCGTGGCGCCTGGTTCGCCAACCCAAGCTTCACCCAGATCCACCCGACCTGCATACCGGCCGTCGAGGATCACCAGTCGAAGCTGACCCTGATGTCGGAGTCGTTGCGCAACGACGGCCGCATCTGGGTTCCGCTCACGGCCGACGACACGCGCGCGCCGGCCGACATCCCGGAGGTCGAGCGCGACTACTACCTGGAGCGCCTGTATCCGCGCTACGGCAACCTCAGTCCACGCGACATCTCGTCGCGCGCGGCAAAGGCTGTCTGCGACGAAGGCCGTGGCGTGGGCCCGACCGGCCAGGGCGTCTACCTCGATTTCGCCGACGCCATAGGCCGCGTGGGCCGGCGCGTCATCGACGACCGTTACGGCAACCTGTTCGACATGTACCGGCGCATCACCGGCGAAGACCCCTGGCAGGTGCCGATGCGCATCTACCCGGCCGCGCACTACACGATGGGTGGACTGTGGGTCGACTACCACCTGATGACGACGCTACCCGGACTGTTCGCGATCGGCGAGGCCAATTTCTCCGACCACGGCGCCAACCGGCTCGGTGCCAGTGCGCTGATGCAGGGCCTGGCGGATGGTTACTTCATCCTGCCGCAGACGCTGGGCGACTATCTTGCCCGGCAGGCCCCGCGCCCGGACACGACCGACACCGGCGCATTTGCCGAGGCCGAGCGTAGCGTCGGCGAACGCCTGCAACGGCTTGTCGACGTCGGCGGGCGCACGCCGGTGGAAAGCATTCACCGCCGCCTCGGTGAATTGATGTCGGAATACTGCGGCATGTCGCGCAGTCGCGAGGGACTGCAACGGGCACTGAACGAACTGCCGGCATTACGCGAGGAATTCTGGTCCGGCATCTGTGTCTGCGGCGGCAGCGACGAGTTCAACATCGCGCTGGAAAAGGCCGGTCGTGTCGCCGACTACCTGGAGTTCGCCGAAGTCATGATCCGCGACGCGCTGGCGCGCGAGGAGTCGTGCGGGGCGCACTTCCGCGAGGAATACCAGACCGCGGACGGCGAGGCCCTGCGCGACGACCGGCAGTTCGCGCACGTGGCGACCTGGGGTTTCCGGGGCGACGGCGAGGCGCCGCAACGCGCCACCGAAGCACTCGCCTTCGAACACCTGCAACCGGCGACGAGGGACTACCGCTGATGGACTTCACGTTACACATCTGGCGTCAGCACGGCCCCGCGGTCGAAGGCGGCTTCGTCACCTACCCGGTGCGCGGCATCAGCCCCGACCTGTCGTTCCTCGAGATGCTCGATGTCCTCAACCAGGAGTTGATCGGACTGGGCGAGGCCCCGATCGCGTTCGACCACGACTGTCGCGA
>JAGRGW010000284.1 GCA_020445315.1 Gammaproteobacteria bacterium | reverse complement strand
CGCTGTCGGCCTTCTACCACGACGCGATGGACATCAGCGATCCGCACCATCGCGAGATCAGTGCCCACCGCCTGATCGCGAAGATCCCGTCGATCGCCGCGAACTGCTACAAGCACAATGTCGGTGAGCCGGTGATGTACCCGCGCAACGACCTGAGCTACACCGGCAACCTGCTGCACATGATGTTCGCGACGCCGTGCCAGGACTACGAGGTCGATCCGCTGGCCGAGCGCGCGCTCGACCTGCTTTTCATCCTGCACGCGGACCACGAGCAGAACGCATCGACGTCGACGGTTCGGCTCGCCGGCAGTTCGGGCGCCAACCCGTTCGCCTGTATCGCCGCCGGCACGGCATCGTTGTGGGGGCCGGCACACGGTGGCGCCAACGAGGCCGTGCTCGACATGCTCGAGACCATCGGCAACGTCAGCAACGTCGACAAGTACCTGGCCAAAGCCAAAGACAAGAATGACCCGTTCCGCCTGATGGGCTTTGGTCACCGCGTGTACAAGAACTATGACCCGCGCGCCAAGATCATCCGCGAGATTTGCTACCAGGTCCTGGAAAAGCTCGCCGACAGCAACAACCCGCTGTTCGAGCTGGCCATGCGACTCGAGGAGATCGCGTCGCGCGACGAGTACTTCCTCGAAAAGAAGCTGTATCCGAACGTCGACTTCTATTCGGGCATTATCTACCGTGCGCTCGGCATCCCCGACAACATGTTCACGGTCATGTTCGCCATCGCGCGTACGGCTGGCTGGGTCAGCCACTGGACCGAGATGCTGGAAGACCCGAAACACCGTATCGGGCGTCCGCGGCAGCTCTACCAGGGTGCACCGCGGCGCGACTACGTGCCGGTGGATCAGCGCTGAGCGGCATCCGCATCACGGCATCTTCCCGCCCGGTTGGTTGCCCCGGCAAAATGCGCCTGGCAGCCAACCGCTAGTGTGGTGAGTCAGGAGTTCGTTGCGTTTCAGAGCCCCGCAAATGGGCCAAGGCGAGGCGCAGTCTGCAGGTAATGGCAAGCCCTTTCCAAAGACTGCAACGTGGCATTGGCCCATTTGCGGGGCTCCCTCCGGGCGCGGCTGTGCGGCCCCGTGGCGTCGTTGCCCTTGCTTGAAAGGGGATCGACCATTCCTGCGCAAGCGCGCCTGGCCNNCAAGGCCGCACGGTCACGCTGAAATGTAACGAACTCCTGACTCACCACACTAGTGACCTGCTGAATTTGCCAGGTGTGGCGAATCGTTATGCCAGTTCGTCCGCATCGAGCGTACGCAGCCGGGCGCCCGTCAGCGGATCGAACGGCGGGTCGCTGTACCGGCCGGCGTCGACGATGACCAGCTCGACGGTACTGTCGCCGGCGCGGAACCGCAGCGCCGGCCAGGCATGCCTGCGCCCCCCCGAATAATTCAGTTCCACCTCGCTTTCCTGCCACGGGATATGGCGGTCCTGCAGCGCCATCATCACGGCCTCGGCCGAATCGCACTCCAGCAGGAGTCGAATGCGCTCCAGCGGTCCGCTGCCGTCCACCAGCGAGCCGAACAGGCGTGGACGGAACTCGGCCAAGGCCTGCATGGCCTCGCGCGCAAGCTCGCGTTGGGCGGTGAGTTGCTGATGCTGTTGCGGTCGAAACAGTGCGCGATGCTCGGCGATTGCAGCCTGGATCTCGTCCGCCGAGGGCGGGTTGCGCCCGGGCGGGAGCCCCAGTTCGCGCGTTGCACGCACCAGTGCCGCCGGGGTCTCGTGTCCATCTTCGACCACCAGCCGGGCGAGCGTGGTCAGCAGTGCGCGCCGCGTGTCGGGATGGGATCGGCGGTTCAGAACAGGTCCTGCGTTGGCGGCGGCGACGTGATCACGGTTGCCGGTCGTGTCGGCACCGGCTGCTTGTCGTCCTCGTCCGCGGCCACCGTTGCGCCGGGAGCGAACTCGGTCCGGAACACCTCGAAGAAAGCGCCCTCGGTGGCTGCCGTGGCCGGCTGGCCGGTGCGCGGGTCGATGCGCACCTTGACCATGTCTTCCGGCATCTCGGGCTCGGTGTCAGGTACGTCTTCCAGTGCGACACGCATGAAATCGATCCAGGCCGGCAGGGCTGCGCGGCCGCCAACCTCGCCACGCCCCAGCTTGCTGTTGTCGTCGAAGCCCACCCAGGTGTTGGCAACGAGTTGCTGGTTGAAGCCGTTGAACCAGGCATCGCGCTGATCGTTGGTGGTGCCGGTCTTGCCGGCAAGATCCCTGCGCCCCAGCTCCCTGGCCTTGGTAGCGGTACCCTGCTGGATCACGTCCTGCATCATCGAATACATCAGGTAGCGGTTGCGCTCGTCGAGAACGCGCGGGGCAAGTCGCGTGGTTTTCACTACCGGTGCTGCGTCGATCCCTGCGTCGTTGACGGGCTTCGTTTCGACTGTCGCCTGGTCCGGGTCGCAATCGCGACACACGAGGGTCGGGCTGGCCTCGAACACGACGCCGTAGCCGTCCTGTTCGATCCGTGTCACCAGGTAGGGTTCGACGAGGAAGCCGCCGTTGGCGAGAACCGCGTAGGCACGGGCCATCTCCAGCGCGCTGACGTTGGCGCTGCCGAGGGCCAGTGAAAGATTGTGCGGCAGCTGGTCCGGATCGAAACCGAACCGGGCGATATGCTGCAGGGCGGTCTCGATGCCCATGCGGCGCAGCAGGCGGATCGAGACCAGGTTGCGCGACTTGGTCAGCGCGTAACGCAGGCGTGTGGGGCCGAAGAACTTGCCGGAATAGTTCTCCGGCCGCCAGGCGCCCTCGAGGCTCGGATCGTCGAACACGACGGGCGCGTCGTTGATCAGGCTGGCCGGGGTGAAGCCGTTGGCCAGCGCGGCAGAGTAGATGAAGGCCTTGAAGCCGGATCCGGGTTGGCGCCTGGCCTGGGTCACGCGGTTGAACTTGCTCTGGTAGAAGTCGTAGCCGCCTACCAGGGCCCGGATCGCGCCGTTGTTCGGGTCGATGGCAACCAGCGCGCCGGCCGCCCTCGGCACCTGGGCCAGGCGCCACGTCGGCACGTCCTTGACCGTGACCGGGCGAACCCGGATCACGTCGCCGACATTGAGCACGTCCGCGACCTTCTTCGGCGCGGCCCCGCGCCGGTCGTTGTCGATGTAGGGCCTGGCCCACTCGATCTGTGACCAGTCGAGTTCGGCCTTCTTGCCTTCGCCAAGGTAAACGGTGGCCGATTTGTCGCCGACCGCGGTCACGATCGCCGGTTTCAGTTCGCCGACCAGCGGACGGTCGGCGAGTATGCCGTCGAGCGTTTCAGTCTCTGCGGGCAGCGGTGACACGCTGCTTTCCGCGCCGAAGTAGCCATGCCGTTCGGTGTAGTCGTCGAGCGCGGCACGTACCGCGCTGTTCGCGGCCGTCTGGGCCTTGCCGTTCACCGACGTGTACACCGAGTAGCCGCCGGTATAGGCCTCTTCGCCGAAGCGCTCGATCATTTCCGCGCGCACCATCTCCGCGACGTAGGGCGCCGACACCTCGATATTGGGGGCATAGCGGCTGGCGCTGACCGGTTCGGCGACGGCCGCGTCGTGTGCGGCCCGGTCGATGTAACCGAGTGCCAGCATACGCCCGAGGACATAGTTGCGCCGCTCCAGGGCGCGCGGCGGATTGGCCAGCGGGTTGTAGCTCGAAGGCGCCTTGGGCAGGCCGGCGATCATCGCGGTCTGTGCCAGGTTCAGTTCGGCGAGCGGTTTGCCGTAGTACACCAGCGCGGCGGCGCCGACACCATAGGAGCGATGGCCAAGGTAAATCTTGTTGAGGTAGAGCTCCAGGATCTCGGCCTTGCTCAGCTCGCGCTCGATACGCAGGGCGAGGAATATCTCGCTCAGCTTGCGCGTGTAGGTCTTCTGGCTCGACAGGTAGAAGTTACGCGCGACCTGCATCGTGATCGTGCTGCCGCCCTGCCGCTTCTCGCCGGTCAGCGCCAGCTGGACGCCAGCGCGCAACAGCCCGCGGTAATCGACACCCGGGTGCTCGTAGAAATTGGCATCCTCGGCGGCCAGTATGGCCTGGATCATAGGACGCGGAATCGCCTCGTAGGCCAGCGGGTTGCGGCGCTTCTCGCCGAACTCCGCGATCAGCTGACCGCTTTCACTGTAGACCTTGAGTGGTACCTGCAGGCGGACTTCGCGCAGGTTGTCGATGTCCGGCAGGTCGGGCTCCAGGTGATAGTAGGCCGCACCGACCGCCAGCGCGGCCAGAAAGGCGCCGGCGATGCCGGCAAAAAGG
>JAGRGW010000283.1 GCA_020445315.1 Gammaproteobacteria bacterium | reverse complement strand
AACCGGGCGACAAGGTCATCGTCTGCCAGAACGGCGTGTTCGGCGGGCGCATGAAGGAGAACGTCGAACGCTGCGGCGGCGAGGCCGTCATGGTGCAAGATCCGTGGGGCTCGGCCGTCGATCCGCAAAAACTGGAAGACGCGCTGAAGGCCCACCCGGACGCGAAAGTCGTTGCCTTCGTCCATGCCGAGACCTCCACGGGCGCCCAGTCCGACGCCAGTACCCTGGTCGAACTGGCGCACCGCCACGACTGCCTGGCCATCGTCGATACCGTGACCTCGCTCGGCGGCACGCCGGTCAAGGTCGATGAATGGGGTATCGACGCGGTCTACTCGGGCACGCAGAAATGCCTGTCCTGCGTACCCGGGATCTCACCGGTCAGCTTCAGCGAACGCGCCCAGCACCGAATCGCCAACCGCAGCCACAAGGTGCAGAGCTGGTTCCTCGACATGAACCTGGTGATGGGCTACTGGGGCAAGGGCGCCAAGCGCGCCTACCACCACACCGCGCCGGTCAACGCCATGTACGCCCTGCACGAAACCCTGCTGATGGTGCGCGAGGAAGGCCTCGAAAATGCCTGGGCGCGCCATCGCCGCAACCACGAGGCGCTAAAAGCCGGGCTCGAGGCGATGGGCCTGCGTTTCATCGTCGACGAACCGCACCGGCTGCCACAGTTGAACGCCGTCGCGATCCCGGACGGCGTCGACGATGCCGCGGTCCGCCAGCGCCTGCTGCAGGAGCACCACCTGGAGATCGGCGCCGGCCTCGGCGATCTCGCCGGCAAGGTCTGGCGTATCGGCCTGATGGGCTACAGCAGCCGTATCGAGAACATCACCCGCTGCCTGGGCGCGCTCGACGGCGTGCTGGCCGACATGGAGGCCCCGATCGAACACGGTGTTGCCCTGGCGGCCGCCGAGAAGGTGCTGGCGGCCTGACCGTCCGTCGCCTGGCGCGATGTCGTCCGTGCGTACCCCGCGTGCCCGGCTGCTGTTGACGCTGGCCGCACTGGCCAGTCTGCTGGTCGGTTACTACGCCGGCCAGTACTGGCAGCGACAAACGCTCGCGGACATCTCGGCAGTGGTCTATCCGAGCGGACGCGCCATCGACTTCGAACTGCATCCGGATCTCAGCGACGCCACACCGGCCTGGCGCCTGTTCGTCAACGTCGACACCTCCAGCGATGACTGCCGGCGACTGGTCCGCGACTACGCGTTCGTGCGCAACCGGCTGGCATCGGCGCCCGCCATTCAGCAGCGGCTGCGCCTGGCGCTGCTCGCCTACGACCAGCCCACCGAAACGCAGGCAGGGGCATTGAACGACGATGCCGACTGGATCGACGTAATCGTCGCATCACCCGGCGCGCTCGATCGCCTGGCCGCCGAACTCGGCAACCTGCCGACGTCGACGACCTGGTGTGACCACCACCAGGGCAACGCAATCCTGGTCTCGCCGCAACGCGAGGCCTGGGCGCTGATCCCGTATGAGCTGCCCGAGGCGATGGCGCATAATGTGCGTACCATCATCGAATTCGTGGAGTAGACGCGCCCAATGACCGCACCGGCCGGACCCGGCTTCAAGGACCACCTGACGACAAACCTGTTGCGGGTCCTGCCGCAGCACCTGCTGGCGGCCGGTATGTACCGCCTGATGCGGTCCGAGATACCCTGGCTCAAGAACCAGCTGATCACGCGGTTGAGTCGACGCTACGGCATCGATATCAGCGAGGCGGCCAACCCGAATCCGCGTTCGTACCCCAGCTTCAACGCCTTCTTCACCCGTGCGCTGCGCGACGATGCCAGGCCCATTGCGGCCGATGCCATCGTCTCGCCGGCCGACGGACGGGTCAGCCAGGTCGGTCGCATCGACGGCGAGACGCTGATCCAGGCCAAAGGGCATGACTTCTCGCTGTCGTCCCTGCTGGCCGGTGACAGCGACAAGACGGCCGCGTTTCGAAACGGCCTGTGGACCACGATCTACCTGTCGCCACGCGACTACCATCGCGTCCACCTGCCCTATGCCGGCACGCTGACCTCGATGGTTTTCGTCCCCGGCGAGTTGTTCAGTGTCAGCGAGGCCACGGCGCAGATCGTGCCGAACCTGTTCGCCCGCAACGAGCGCGTGATCTGTCATTTCGACACCGCGCTCGGGCCGATGGCCGTGGTCCTGGTCGGGGCGATCTTCGTCGGTAGCATGCAGACGGTGTGGCACGGCGAGGTCCGCGCCGGGCGCGGCTACCCGACGCGCTGGGACTATGCCGGCGACGAAGCCATGTCATTCAAAACCGGCGCCGAGATCGGCCGCTTCAACATGGGCTCGACGGTGATCCTGCTGCTGCCCCCCGGCACCGCCGACTGGTCGCCCGACATCGCTGCCGGCGACGCGGTGCGGATGGGCCAGGCGATCGGGCGAGCAATCCCAACCGCTGTTGCCTGACACCCCGGCCATCCCTGTCGCCCGGCATCCTGCCACCGCCGGCGTCGATAAAGGCGGTCGGCCGGCAGCCGCTAAGCTCGTCAGCCCGGCCGGGTAATTGCCGGGCGCGCAACCTGTCGCCAGGAGCCAGAGCATGCTGACCCGCCAGACCGTACTTTTCGCCCCTTCCGTCGATGCCGCGGCCCTGCAAGCCACCATCGACAACGATCCGCAGCTCCTGCTGGTCTTTTGCAGCGTCAGCTTCCTGCGCGACGACCGGTTCCGCGAGTCGCTCCAGCGCGCGTTTCCGTCCGCCGCCATCGCAGGTTGCTCCACCGCCGGCGAGATCCATGCCCGGGGAGTGGAGAACGGGAGCTGCGTCATCACCGGGTTGCGCTTCAACGAGGCGCAGTTCCGCATTGCCGAGTCGTCGGTGGCCGGTATCGAGCAGTCGCTGCAGGGCGGAAAGGACCTCGGTTCACAGCTCACCGCGCCCGACCTGCGCGCCGTGCTGCTGTTCGGGCGCGGGGTCAACATCAACGGTAGCGCCCTGATCGACGGCCTGGCCGGCGCGATCGGCAAGCATGTCCCGATCACCGGCGGACTTGCCGGTGACGACGGTGCCTTCGTCGACACGGCGGTGCTGACACCCAGCGGCACCTTCAACGACGGCGTCGTGGCGGTCGGCCTGTACGGGGACAGGCTGCGCGTCGGTCACGGCTCGTTCGGCGGCTGGCAGCCATACGGCCCCGCGCGCCGCGTAACGCGCTGCGACGGCAACATCCTGCACGAACTCGACGGCGAACCCGCGCTCAACATCTACAAGAACTACCTTGGCGACTACGCCAGGGACCTGCCCGCCTCGGGCCTGCTGTTCCCGTTTGAGATGCTCGGCAGCGACCATGACCAGACCGGGCTGATCCGCACGATACTCGGTATCGACGAAGCTACGGGCAGCCTGGTCCTCGCCGGCGACATCGCGCCGAACGGCTACCTGCGCCTGATGCATGCGACGACGGACGGGCTGACCGACGGTGCGGCGCGTGCGGCCGAAACCGCGGCCGCCGATTTCGCCGGCGAAGTCGATCTCGCACTGCTGGTCAGCTGCGTCGGCCGCAAGCTGGTCATGGGTGACCTGGTCGAGGACGAGGTGGAGGCAGTAACCGAACATATCGGCGGGCAAACCGTCGTGACCGGGTTTTATTCCTACGGCGAGATCAGCCCGTTCTCGAACACGACCGACTGCAAGCTGCACAACCAGACCATGACCGTCACGTTCATCGGCGAGGCCGCCTGAGTGCACCGACTGCTGCGGCGCCAGCTGAAGAAGACGCTCGGTGTAGAGACACCGGCAGACCTCGATGCGCTGCAGGCACGACTGCAGTCCGCCGCCGAGTGTGAACCGGACGACCCGACGTGGCAGCGCCTGGCCGAGGGCCTGTCCGGGTTCCTCTCGCGGATCGAGAACAGCTACGAGCAGTTCGACCGTGACCTGTCGCTGCGCAGCCGCAGCCTCCAGCTCAGCTCGGCCGAGCTCAGCGAAGCCAACGACCGCATTCGCGCCGAGGCCGAGACCCAAACCAGGGCGATCGCCGACCTCGAACAGGCGACCAACGACCTGCTGCTCGGCCTCGGCAGGCAGCCCCTGCCCGAAAACACCAGCAACCTCGCCCGCCTCTCCGCGCTGATGGCCGAACTGGTGCACGATCGCGAAGACAGCCAGCGCGCACTGCAACAGAGCCAGGAGCAGCTGCAGATCGCGTTGCAGGCAGCGAGGATCGGCCTGTGGGACTGGAACCCGCAGACCGACGAGGCCTTTTACAGCGACGAGTGGCTGGCGATGCTCGGCCTGCGGCCGGGCGACATCGAACCACGCGGTGCGGCATGGGACGCCCTGCTGCATCCGGACGACCGGGCACCGATACGCGAGCAGCTCGGCGCACACCTGGCCGGACACAGCCACAGCTATAGCGCCGAGTTCCGCATGCGCCACCGCGACGGCCACTGGGTGTGGATACACTCGACCGGGCGGGTCACCGGGCGCGACATCAACGGTCAGCCAACCCGGGCCACCGGCGTGCACCTGGACGTGACCGAGCGTCGCGCCGTCAACGACGCCCTACAGGAGGCAAAATCGGAGGCCGAACACGCCAGCCGGGCCAAGAGCGAGTTTCTCGCCAACATGAGCCACGAGATCAGGACACCAATGAACGCCATCATCGGCATGTCCCAGCTGGCACTGGACGGCAAGCTGGAGCCCCGCCAGCACAACTTCATCAGCAAGGTGCACCGTTCGGCCCAGTCGCTGCTGGGCATCATCAACGACATCCTCGACTTCTCCAAGATCGAGGCCGGCAAGCTCGCGATCGAACAGACCGCGTTCGACTTGCGGGATGTCGTCGACGACGCTGTCAACGTCATTGCCTTCAAGGCCGGGGAAAAGGGGCTGGACCTGTCGATCGAGATCGCCGACGACGTGCCGCCGACCGTGGTTGGCGACCCACTCCGGCTCCGCCAGGTCCTGCTCAACCTCGGCAGCAACGCGGTCAAGTTCACCGATAAGGGGTACGTAAAGCTAAGCATCCGGCGCGAGCAGGGCGACACCGCCGAGACGACCATCCGGTTCGAGGTCGCAGACACCGGCATCGGCATCGCCCCCGAACACGCCGAGAACCTGTTCCAGTCTTTCAACCAGGCCGACGCCTCGACGACCCGGCAGTACGGCGGCACCGGGTTGGGCCTCGCGATCTCGCGGCGACTGGTGGAACTGATGCACGGCCGTATCTGGCTGCACAGCACGCCCGGTGAAGGATCGACTTTCGTGTTCACGACCCGGTTCGGTGTCGCGGATGCCTGCCAGCCGCGTCGCGTCGATGCCGGCTGGCGACGTCACTGGGGCAATCGCTATGCGGAACGCCTGCGCGGCCTGCACGTCCTCGTGGCCGAAGACAACGCCATCAACCGCGAACTGATCACCGAGTTGCTGCAACGGGTCGGTGTCAGTGCCGATATCGCCTGCGACGGTGCCGAGGCCATCGAATTGGCGGGGCAGCAGACCTACGACGCGATCCTGATGGACTGCCAGATGCC
>JAGRGW010000282.1 GCA_020445315.1 Gammaproteobacteria bacterium | reverse complement strand
GCAGGTAGGTGTGGTAACCCTGCCGGGTCAGGATCTGCTCCAGCGCGCCGGCGATCGTCGATTTGCCGGACGCGCTGAGACCGGTGAACCAGATCACCAGCGGGCGTTGGCTTTTCTGCTCGGCGCGGGTTGCCTGGTCGACCGCGTGGGCGTGCCAGATGATGTTATTGCTCATGTCGTCGTCTCCTGTTCGTTTCAGAATGCCGTTGGGAACCGGTTGCTCAGTCGTGCAGACCGCATTCGCGTTTCATGCCGAAGAAACGCGTGTCTTCGGCGCGCATGCCGGCCTCGATCGGGCGACTGGTATGGGTGTCGCCGACTGATACGTAGCCCTGTTCCCACAAGGGGTGGTAGGGCAGGTCGTGGCGCTTCAGGTAGCGATGGACGTCGCGGTTGCTCCAGTCGATGATCGGGTGGGTCTTGTAGCGCCCGTCCTGGATGCGCACGATCGGCAGCTCCGCGCGGCTGTCGGACTGGTCGCGGCGCAGGCCGGCAAACCAGCTGCCCACTTCCAGTTCCCTGAGCGCGCGTTGCATCGGTTGCACCTTGTTGATGCGGTTGTAGCGGGTCAGTCCGTCGAGCCCCTGTTCCCACAGGCGGCCGTAACGCGACTCCTGCCAGGCCGGTGACAGCGCCGAGGCATAGACGTGCAGCTGCAGGTCGAGGCGCTCGCGCAGTTCGTCGACGAACTGGTAGGTCTCGGGGAACAGGTAACCGGTGTCGATCAGGATCACCGAGATGTCCGGCCGGACCCGGCTCACCAGGTGCAGCATGACGGCAGCCTGGATGCCGAAACTGGACGTCAGGACATGGTTGCCCGGCAGATACCGCAGTACCCATTCCACGCGCTGCTCGGCGTTCAGTATCGCGAGGTGCGCGTTGATACGCTCGAGCAGTGCCGGGTCCTCGAAATCGGGAACCAGGTTGTGTTCAGGTCGTTTCATGGTAGTCCTCCGCCGGGTTGGTCACGGCCGCGACGATGCCGTCGCGGATGACGAAGTCGCCGAACGATTCGTTTGTCTGCGAGCCCGATGCATAGCGCCCGAACAGTTCGTCGAGCGTGTCGAGGACCGCGCCTTCATCGAGGTTCTTGCGATACAGGCGCGCGATACGCCGGCCGGTGCCGTCTCCGCCGAGGTGCAGGTTGTAGCGCCCCGGCCCCTTGCCGACGAGACCGATCTCGGCCACGAAAGGTCGGGCGCAGCCGTTCGGGCAGCCGGTCATGCGTAAGACGATTGCCTGCCTGGCGATGCCGTGCCGGGTGGCCAGTTTCTCCACCTTGTCCAGCAGCGCAGGGAAATAGCGCTCGGCCTCGGCCATCGCCTGCGGGCAGGTCGGCAGTGCGACACAGGCGATGCTGGCCAGCCGGGTCGGGCTGTGACGGTCGGCCAGCAGGCCGTGTTCGGCGGCCAGTGCCTCGATCGCCGGACGTTCGTGATCGGCGATGCCGGCCACGACGAGGTTCTGGTTGGCCGTGATGCGGAAATCACCGCGGTGGACCTGCGCGATTTCGCGCAGCCCGGTCATCAGCCGATTGTTGGTGTCGTCCTGTACCCGGCCGTTCTCGATGTACAGCGTCAGGTGCCAGCTGCCATCCCGGTTCCGATGCCAGCCGAATCGGTCACCATGCGTGCGGAACTTGACCGCACGGGGTGCTTCGAACGTCACCCCGGCACGCTTCTCGACTTCGTGCCGGAAGTTGTCCAGGCCGATACGCTCGATGGTGTACTTCAGCCGTGCATGGCGCCGGCTCACCCGGTTGCCGAAGTCACGCTGGGTCGTGAGCACGGCCTCGGCGACGGCCAGGACATGCCGTGGTTCGATGAATCCCAGTTCGTCTGCAAGCCGGGGGAAGGTGCTGGTGTCGTCGTGGGTCGTGCCCATGCCACCGCCGGCCAGGACGTTGAAGCCCAGCAGTTCGTCACCATCGGCGATCGCCACGAAACCGAGGTCGTTGGTATAGACGTCGACGTCGTTGTGCGGCGGGATCGCGACTGCCGTCTTGAACTTGCGCGGCAGGTAGGTCGCGCCGTAGACGGGTTCCGATTCGCCGCCGGCGACCGGTTCACCGTCGAGCCATATCTCGTGATAGGCGCGGGTCTGCGGCAGCAGGTGTTCGCTGATCCGCCGCGACCAGTCGTGCACGGTCGCGTGCAGTGCCGACTGCTCGGGGTTGGCGCCGCACAGCACGTTGCGGTTGACATCGCCGCAGCCGCCGATGGAGTCGATCATGGCCGCGTTGATGCGCTGGATCAGCGGCTTCAGATTCCGTTTGAGGATGCCGTGGTACTGGAACGTCTGCCGCGTGGTCAGGCGGATGCTGCCATTGCCGAGTTCACGCCCGACCGCGTTGATGGCCAGCCATTGAGTAGGTGAGCACACGCCACCGGGCAGCCGCGCGCGCAGCATGAAGCTGTAGTGCGGCTCCAGGAAGCGGGCCTGGCGGTCGCGGCGCAGGTCGCGATCGTCCTGCTCGTAAAAACCGTGGAACTTGCTGATCTGCGCATCGTCTGGTGACAGCGCGCCGGTCAACGGGTCGGCGACGCTTGCCTGCAGCGTACCGCGCAGGAAGCGACTGCGTGCCTTGATGCCTTCGTTCGGGTTCACTTCGCTGTCCATCAGTACACGTCCTTCTGGTAACGGCCCTGTGCCAGCAAGTCTTCGAATCGTTGCCCGGCGCCCGTAAGGTCGAGTCCGGCATGGGTTTCGAGTACATCCAGCAATGCGCCGCGCACGGCTTTTTCCATCGCGATGCTGCCGCAGACGTACAGGTGCGCACCTTCGTCCAGCCAACGCACGACTTCGGCGCCGGCATCCAGCAGCCGATGCTGGACGTAGGTCCGTTCTTCGCTGTCGCGCGAGAACGCCAAGCTGGCCCGGTGCAGATGGCCGTTATCGCGATAGGCGATCCACTCGGCCTGGTACAGGAAATCGCGGTGGAAGTGGCGGTTGCCGAACACCAGCCAGTTGCGGCCGCTGCCGGCCCGGGCCGCGCGCTGTTGCAGAAAGCCACGGAACGGCGCGATACCGGTGCCGGCGCCAATCATGATGACGGGCTTGCCGTCGTCGGCTGGCAGGTGGAAGCCCGGGTTTGGCGCGATGTAGATCGACAGCACCTGGCCGACCTCGATGCGGCGATTCAGCAGGCCCGTGGCGGTACCGAGATGTCGACGGCCAAACGCCTCGTACTCGACGGTCGCGACCGTCAGGTGGAGCTCGTCCGGGTACTCGGCCTGGCTGGATGCGATCGAGTACAGGCGCGGCTGCAACGGTTGCAGCAGGCCGGCGAAGTCGGCCGGCGTGATGGCGATCGGGTAGTCCGACAGCAGGTCGATCAACTGTCGACGACCGGCGAAGTCGCGCAGTGCCGCTTTGTCGTCGAGCAGCGCTAGCAGATCCGGGGTCGCACTCCGTTGCGCCCATTCGGCGACCACCAGCGGGTGCAACTGGGTCAGTTCGAAATGGTGCAGCAGGGCGTTGCGCAGGTTGTGCCGACTGCCGTCGACGCTGATCTCGGTGTCCGCATCGAGCCGGGCCAGCGACAGTATCCGGTCGACCAGTTCGGGATCGTTCTCGGCCAGCACGCCGACGGCGTCGCCCGGGGCATAGCGGATCTTTGCCGGGTCGATGCCGAGCACGATGTGTTGGACGTCGCTGACGGCGTCGTCGGTGGTGATGCGGCGGCGATCGAGTACCTCGGCCGGGTAGGGATGGTCACGGTCGTAGCGGATCAGGTGCAGGGATTCGCGGGCCGACGGGACGACGCGGGCCTCGTCAGCAGGTGCTTTCGCGTCGGCGATGTCCAGCACCTGTTGCGACCAGGCGCCGTAACGGGCCGAGAAGTCGACGTCGGCTTCGATGCGTTCGGCCACCGCGGTCGCTCCCAAACCCTCCAGCAGGGCGTCGAGATCGCGTGCGGCCTGGTTGAAGTACTCGTAGCTCGAATCGCCGAGGCCGAACACGGCGTACTCGAGTTGGTCGAGCTGGCGCGGTTTCGCGCCACGCAGGTAGCGGAACAGTTCGTTGGCGGATTCCGGCGGCTCGCCTTCACCCTGGGTGCTGATGACGATGTACAGCAGGCGCTCGTTGCGCAGTTCACGGGGGCGGTAGCCGCTGATGTCGGCCAGCGTCGGCGACAGGCCGCGCTGGCGTGCATCGTCGGCCAAGCGGGTGGCGATGCTGCGTGCGTTGCCGCTGACCGAGGCGTAGAGGATGGTCAGGCCGTCTTGAGCGGCCGTCGCGGCCGAGGCTGTCGTCGTGCCGCCGCCGAGTCCGGCGAGGTAGCCGCTGGCCCAGTGCAGTTGTTCGCGTGACAGGCCTTCGACCGCCTGTGCCAGGCGCGACAACTGGAACCCGTCGAGCGGGAAATCGAGATCGGCTACGGCCGAGATGTCTGCGTTGTGCATGTTGTAACCCTGTTGCTGGAAACACTGGTTCCGATGGGTTTGCAGCGTGCACGGTGGTTAAAATCGTTGGAAGTAATAAAAAAAAATATAAAATCACAAAAACTGATATAAGCTCGAATCCATGGAGCTGAGACAGTTCGCATCGCTGGTCGCCGTCGTCGAGGCCGGGTTCAATGTCACCGAGGCGGCGGAGCGTCTGCATGTCGTGCAGTCGGCGGTTTCACAGCAACTCGCCCGGCTCGAGGGCGAACTGGGCTTGCGCCTGTTCGTGCGCAAGGGCAAGCGACTGGTCGGACTCAGTGCGGCCGGCGAGGAGGTGGTGCGGCACGCGCGCGAGGCGCTGGCCATCCGCGAGAACATCCGCGCGATCGGCCGTGATCACGTCGACGAAGCCGTCGGCGTTCTGCGTATCGGCACTACACACACGCAGGCCCGCTACGTGCTGCCGGCAGTCATCAGCGCGTTCCGGCGGAATTTCCCGGGAGTCGGGCTGGAGATCCACCAGGGCACGCCGCAGCAGGTCGTCGACATGGCGCAGCACGACCAGGTCGATTTCGCGATCTGCACCGAGACGCTGGGTGATTACCCGGCGCTGACCGCGCTGCCGATCTACCGCTGGAACCGGAGCCTGATCGCACCGCGGGGGCACGCCGTGTTGTCGCACCGCCCGCTGGGGCTGGAACAGATCTGCGAGTACCCGCTGATCACGTACACGTTCGGCTTTACCGGCACGCGGCACATGCAGGCAACGTTTGCGCGTGCAGGCTTGAAGCCGAAGGTGGTGCTGAGCGCCGTCGATGCCGACGTCATCAAGACCTACGTCCGCGAGGGACTGGGTATCGGCCTGATCGCGACGACGGCCTACTCGGAGGAGCGCGATACCGACCTCGTCAGCAAGGACCTGCGCCACCTGTTGCCGTGGGAGACGGTCTGGATCGGATTCAGGAAAGAAAAGTACCTGCGCCGCTATCAGCAGGCGTTCGTCGACCTGATGGACCGGATGACGGGTGAGAACGGCCGTGTGAACGTGGCGGTCGGCGGCGGCTGAGCGTTAGGTGAGCCCATCGCGCGCGACGCGGCCTAGTACACGGCTCAGAACACGTTCGTCGAAATCGTGCTCGACAGCGACGCCAATCGTAGTGACTGGGTGCGGATTAAGGTGCGGGACCAAGCCCCGGGCGTACCCGCGGACATGCCCGATCAACTGTTCGAGCCGTTCGTGCGGGTCGGGGATTCCAGGGGCAGGGCCTGCGGCGGCTACGGCCTCGGCCTGGCAATTGCGAAGCGAGCCATCCGGTTGCACGGTGGCCAGATCAGTGCCAACAATGATCCCGACGGCAACCTGATCGTCGACATCTTCCTGTCGGTCGATACCTGAAGCCGGTTGGATAATTTCAACGCTGCGCCCAAACAGATACCCGGCAGCGATCACATCGACGGCTGCGTTCGGAAAAGTCGATGACGAAACCTGCCGCATCCCCTTCGCTTTGATCCGTGTTGGGCGTATGGTGATTTGGCAGGTCGGTGATGCGTTATCGCACCGACCCAAGAGGCAATCATGTGGCTCAAGACCCGTTGTGTACTGGCGTTCGAGATCACCGTACCGACCCCTTTCGTGCTGATGCTGCGGCCACGCAGTGGCGCACAGCAGTGGATCGCGCGCGAGTCCTACATGATCACCCCGAGCGTGCCGGTGTTCGAATTCACCGATGGCTATGGCAACCTGTGCCAACGCTTGACCGCGCCATACGGCAGTTTCGAGGTTGCCACCAGCGCTGAGGTGATGACGGCCGACCAGGTCGATCAGAGCCACGGTGCGCCGTTCGTAGAGATCCAGGATCTGCCCGACGCGGTGCTCAGTTATCTGCTGCCCAGCCGCTATTGCGACTCCGACCGCTTTCACCAGATGGCGAGCGAGATCACGTGCGGTCAGCTACCTGGTTACAACCAGGTGGCTGCCATCGTCAACTGGCTGCGCAACAACATCAGCTATCAACCCGGCAGCAGCGATATGCCGATTTCAGCATCCGAAGTCAATCAGCGTGGCTTCGGTGTGTGCCGCGACCTTGCGCATCTCGGCATCGCCCTGTGCCGCAGTCTCAGCATTCCGGCCCGCATGGTGGTCGGTTATCTGCATCAGCTCGCGCCGATGGATCTGCATGCCTGGTTCGAGGCCTACGTGGGTGGTCGCTGGTACATTTTCGATGTGACCCAGACGCAGCTGAATGGCGGCTACGTCTCGGTTGGTTACGGCCGTGATGCGACGGATGTCGCCATCTACAGCCAGTTCGGCCCAGCCGTTTATCCCACAATGCAAAACGTCGAAGTCATGCTGATCGCAGACTGACGCCACTGTTGCACACCTGACGCCGTTCGCAGCCGCGCACGACAATTCAACCCCGGAACCCCTGCTCATGCTCTTCACGATCCATCACCGCACCTATTACCGCTACTCGCAACCGGTATTGCTCAGCCCGCACCAGTTGCGTTTTTATCCCCGCGACGACGGCGCACAACGAGTCGTCGACTACCAGTTGAAGGTCTCGCCGGTACCCGAAGGCAGCAACGAGCACATCGACCTGGAAGGCAACCGGGTGACACAGGTCTGGTTCGGGTCCAAGACCGACAGGCTGAACATCGACATGTCGCTGCAAGTCGAGACACTGCGTCGCAACCCGTTCGATTTCATACTCGATGAATGGGCGGTGTCGTTGCCGATCGATCACACGCATGATTCCATCTGCGCCACCGCCTACCTCGAGCGCATCGAAATGCACGATGCGGTGACCGCATTCGCCGCCGAGCTGAGCCTGGCCGTCGACCGCGACACACTGCGCTTTCTCGATCACCTCAACCGGCAGCTGTTTGCCGACTTCAAGCACATCCATCGTGAAACGGGCACGCCCCAGTCGCCGGCCGTGACGCTGCAGACCCGCCAGGGTGCCTGCCGCGATCTCGCGGTGCTGTTCGTCGACTGTTGTCGCGCAGAGGGCCTGGTCGCGCGCTTTGCCAGTGGTTACCAGCGCGGCAACCTGCAGAGTGAACGGCGCCACCTGCATGCCTGGCCCGAGGTGTACCTGCCGGGGGCCGGCTGGCGCGGCTACGATCCCACGCACGGCGAGGCGATCGCCGACACGCACATCACTATCGCCGCTGCGGCACGCCCGCGCGAGACCATGTCGGTCAGCGGCGTGTTCACGGGTCTTGGCGCGACCAGTACGCTCGACTATGACCTGCGGATCGAGGTCAGGGACGACGAGGCGAATGCCTCCGTCTCCTGATCCGGCAGTGGAACCCGCGGCTTACCAGGATTGCAACAAACGAAAGTAGCCTTGATGGACGATTGGATGTCTCGCCACGGTTTATCGGCATTGCAGAAACTCCGCTGCCGTCAGCTCGTCATGCTCAGTGGGTTTCTGCCTCTTCCTGCCGTTAACGATGTCGCGGATCCGATTCCGCTCTTCGCCTTGGTTACGCAGACGGACGACAGACCCTTCAGAGCGATTCTTGTTCGTGTTCACCTTACGGTGAGGGCCGCAATGATTCTCGCAATCTGCAGAGGACTCCATTGCGCCGACTGGTAGCGGAGCGCCTCTCGTAGTCGATCAACGTACCCCGGAATCTGTATAATTTCGCGCTGACCCAACCCGCTTGACAGGGACCAGATCAGGGAGGAAATCACCCGGATCAGCCCGAAGCGCCTGGTATTACTCACTCAAGGGGCCTCTCGTACGGGCCACCACTGGATACGGAGACGGCGCCCAATGCCTGTAGTAATCCTTCCCGACGGCTCCAGCAGGAGCTACGACAACCCCGTGACGATCGCTGACGTGGCCGCCGATATCGGCCCCGGCCTGGCCAAGGCCGCGCTGGCCGGCACGGTCGGCGGCCGCATGGTCGATACCTCGTACCTGATCGATACCGACGTCGAACTCGCGATCATCACCGGCAAGAGCGACGAGGCGCTGGAACTGGTGCGGCACGATGCCGCGCATGTCATGGCGCAGGCGGTGCAGGAACTCTATCCCGGTACACAGGTCACGATCGGGCCCGCGATCGAGGACGGCTTCTACTACGATTTCGCCCGCGACGAGCCGTTTACGCCGGCCGACCTGCAGAAAATAGAGGACCGCATGCGCGAGATCGTCGGCCGTGACCTGCCGATCCAGCGCGAGGTGTGGGATCGCGATGCGGCGAAAAAGGCCTTTGCCGACCTCGGCGAGGACTACAAGGTCCAGATCATCGAGGACATCATCCCCGAAGGAGAGGAAGTCTCGATCTACCGCCAGGGCGACTGGTTCGACGTCTGTCGTGGCCCGCACCTGCCGAGCACCGGCAAGCTGCCGAAGGCATTCAAGCTGATGAAGCTGGCCGGTGCCTACTGGCGCGGCGATTCCAAGAACGAGATGCTGCAACGGATCTACGGCACGGCCTGGCGCGACAAGAAGGAACTGAAAGACTACCTGCACCGGCTGGAAGAGGCCGAGAAGCGCGATCATCGCAAGATCGGCAAGGCGCTCGACCTGTTCCACTCGCAGGACGAGGCCCCGGGCATGGTGTTCTGGCACGACAAGGGCTGGAGCATCTACCTGGCCGTGCAGCAGTACATTCGCGACAAGCTGCGCGACCACGGCTACCAGGAGGTGCATACCCCGCAGGTCATCGACCGTTCGCTGTGGGAGAAGTCCGGCCACTGGGACAAGTTCGGCGACATGATCTTCACGACGCACTCGGAAAACCGGGACTACGCGATCAAGCCGATGAACTG
>JAGRGW010000038.1:1470-10888 GCA_020445315.1 Gammaproteobacteria bacterium | reverse complement strand
TCGAGACCGCCGCCGACCTGGTCGAACGCACGCCGGAGAACGTCGTCTACCACCGCCTGACCGGCACGGCCTCGCCGCAGGTGCTGCTGGCACCGGACTGGTGCGCACGCAAGTGGCGCGTCATCGACGCGATTGCCGAAACCCTGGTCCGCCGCGGTACCCGCCAGGGCAGCGCGCTGGCCAACCCATCCACACCCACGGAGGATCCGGTTTCATGGAACTGGTCTGCCCTGCCGGCAACCTCGCGGCACTGAAATCCGCCGTCGACGCCGGCGCCAACGCCGTCTACATCGGTTTTCGCGACGCCACCAACGCGCGCAACTTCGAGGGCCTGAACTTCAGCGAACGCGACATGGAGGCAGGCATCGCTTATGCGCGCCAGCACCGCTGCCGCGTGTTCCTCGCGCTGAACACCTATCCCCAGCCTGCCGGCTGGCCGGCCTGGCAGCAGGCCGTCGACCGCGCCGCCGGGTTCGGTTTCGATGCCGTCATCGCCGCCGACATCGGCGTGCTCGCCTACGCCGCGCGAAAGCACCCGCGGCTGCCACTGCACCTGTCGGTACAGGGATCGGCGACGAGCTACGAGGCCCTGCGCTTCTACCACGAGCAATTCGGTGTCCGCCGCGCCGTGCTGCCGCGCGTGCTGTCGATGTCGCAGGTGGAACGCGTGATCGCCAACAGCCCGGTCGAGATCGAAGTGTTCGGCTTCGGCAGCCTGTGCGTCATGGTCGAAGGACGATGCCTGCTGTCGTCGTACGCGGCCGGCAAGTCACCGAACACGCACGGCTGCTGCTCGCCGGCCGCCGCCGTCGAATGGAAGGAGACCCCGCGCGGCCTCGAGACGCGCCTCGGCGGCGTACTCGTCGACCGTGTCGGTGCGGGCGAACACGCCGGCTACCCGACCCTGTGCAAGGGCCGCTACGAGGTCGAAGGCAACACCTATTACCCGATCGAAGAACCGACCAGCCTGAACACGCTGGACCTGCTGCCACGTCTCGCCGCGGCCGGCGTCGCCGCGATCAAGCTCGAGGGCCGTCAGCGCAGCCCGGCCTACGTACGCCAGGTCAGCCAGGTCTGGCGCGCCGCGATCGACGCCAGCCAACGCGATCCCGAAAGCTACCGGCCGTTGCCTGAATGGCAGCAGGTATTGGGTCGGGTCAGCGAGGGCCAGCAGACAACGCTGGGCGCGTATTCGCGGCCGTGGCAATAGTCACGGGCCAGGGGCCAGGGGCCAGGGGCAGGAGCGTAACAGAACGCTGCGGCGCCATTTCTTCAACCATTCACGCTACTGGGCAAAGCGACATGCATGACGAATCCACGAACCCCGGCCCGCGGCCCTTGGCCCGTGGCCCGGCGGATCCCGCGGCCGGTGAAATCCGCCTGTCGCTCGGCCCGGTACAGTACTTCTGGTCGCGGGACACGCTGCTCGCGTTCTATGCCGAGGTTGCCGAATTGCCGGTCGACATCGTCTACCTCGGGGAAACGGTCTGTTCGAAGCGCCGCAGCCTGGGTCTCGACGACTGGCTGCAGCTGGCCGGCGAACTGGCCGCGGCCGGCAAGCAGGTGGTGCTGTCGAGCCTGGCCCTGGTCGAGGCCGAATCGGAACTGAAGACCCTGCGCCGCCTGTGCGACAACGGCCGTTTCCTGGTCGAGGCCAACGACATGGCGGCTGTACATCTGCTCGCCGGCAAGCTGCCGTTCGTCGCCGGGCCCTTCGTCAACATCTACAACCAGCATACGCTGACGACACTGGCCGCTCTCGGCCTGCGGCGCTGGGTCATGCCGGTGGAACTGTCGCGCGACACCCTGGCCGACCTGCAGACCCATCGCCCGCAGGGGGTTGAAACGGAGATCTATGCCTACGGTCGCCTGCCGCTGGCGCTGTCGGCCCGCTGTTTCACGGCGCGCGCGCACAGGCTGCCGAAGGACGACTGCCAGTTCCGCTGCCTGGACTATCCCGACGGCATGCTGCTGAGCACGCAGGACGAGCAGCGATTCCTCGCCCTCAACGGCATCCAGACCCAGTCGGCACTGACCTACACGCTGCTCGACGAGATCCGCGACATGCATCTGCTCGGTGTCGATGTGCTGCGCATCAGCCCCCAGTCGACGCACACGATGGCGATCGTGCGGGCCTTCGACGATGCCCTGAACGGACGACGGGAGCAGGAGGAAATCGCGCAGGAACTGATCAGCTACATGCCGAGCGGACCCTGCGATGGCTACTGGGCGGGACGCCCCGGGCTGAGCTGGCAGGAATAGTGGGCTGCCTGACAATTTCGGTAACGCCGAGCAGATCCACAAGGGTTATCGGCAAGGCCGGCGAGCACCGGACCGGCCGTCGCTAATCCGAGCCAGCGAAACGCAGGCTGGTCCCCAAAATACGACGGGCCGGTCGCGTCTGCCGCGGCCGGCCCGTCAAGCACCCGGCCGAGCCGGGTGCAACCCTCCTAGTGACGCACGGCTACCGCGTCACCCTCTTTCGCCTGAACAGCCGCGTGCTCGGCACGCATACGCTTCTCTTCCTCGAGAATCGTGTTCACCGCCGTCTTCAACGGCGCCCAGCCATACCAGTGCATGTAGTCGTTGCTGGCGTGGAAGGCACCCTGGAAGGTCCGCTGGCGGTACTCGAGCATGATCAGGTAGAGCTCCTGCTCAATCTTGGTCGTCGCGTCGTAGTACTGCAGCAGGTCCGGGGCATACTTCCAACCCTCGGGCTTTTTCAGGATGCCGTCCCGGTACAGACCCTGCACCGCCTGGATCGCCTTGGCGAACTCGGCGTCGGCCGCCCGGATGATCTCGTCAGACGCCCTCATGTGCTCGTTGACGAAGCCCATCGAGTGGCACTTGTTGCAGTTGGCCTTCATCTTGGTCCGGATCTCGTTGAACTCTTCCGGTCCACGTGCCGCCTCGGCCTGTACGACGATCTCGACAAAGCGCTCGGTCGGCTGGAAGTCCGCATCGAGCACGCCGGCGGCCTGCAGGATCAGGGCCCGGTTCAGCACCCAGGTGGGGTCGTCATCGACGTCGATGTAGTTACCCGTCGGCAGTGCGGCCGCCAGCTTGGTCAGCTGCGGTTCCAGCGACGGAGCAACGTCGATCAGGGCGAGCACGTTGTCCTTGGTCGGGATCCGCAGTCCGAGGAAGCCCCACGGCGTGCGTACCGCGTGATCGCCTTCCATCAGGTGGCAGGTCTGGCAGGTCGGCGCACGCTTGCCCTCTTCGTGGCCCTCGATGCCCCAGATCACGCCGTGCTTGGCCGAGGTGTACATCTCCCACTGCGGATGGTCGAAACCCATGTGGCAGTTCGAGCAGGCGCGCGGGTCCTGGGCCTCCGACTTCTTGAAGCTGTGCCGGGTGTGGCAGGCATCGCACTGCGCGTTGCCGTAGCGGTAGTGTGCCGCCTCCTTGCCACCGTCGTACCTGACCTTGCCGGTGTTGCCGTCGGTGACGCCCTGCAGGCCCTTGCGGCCGATCTTGTGACAGCCGGAGCAGCCACGGTAGCCTTCCTGGGTGATAGAGCCCGGCTGGCCATGCCAGGCAATCTGCGACTTCATGACCATCCAGCCCAGCTCGTGCTTGCCTTCGGAATGCTGTCGCGCCTGCTTCTTGTGGCACTCGCCGCAGGTCTCCGCCGTCGGCATCAGGGATTCACGCCAGTCCTCCATCGTGACGTGCTGGTCGCCGTGGCAGTCCGAGCACAACACCTCGTCTTCCGGATTGGTGGCGTTGGCATGCGGCGATCCGAGGTGCTGCTTGACGATGCCGGGGGTCACGTTGATGTGGCAGCCGACACAGTCACCCTGCAATTTCTTGTCGGCGTCGATAGTTTTTACGTTGTCGGTCGATGCCTGCGCCAGCGCGGCGAGGCCAATGGTCAAAAGGCCGGCGAGCAGACGCCGACCGCTTATGCGGTAGTCACTCATCGCGAGTCTCCTTTTCGTATTTTGTTCAGGAGTGATCGTGCCCGCGATGCAGCTCAATAAGCGGACTCCCGCAGTTCAAGCGGTCAGCAAAGAAATAACCTTGATGCACGTCAGGTTTTGAGGAATTCTGATCGCGCTGAAAGCATTCGGCCGGCAGTCCACTGACCGCAGCGGATGCTCAGCGTTGCGGGACACCGCGCGAGATGTCCGCGGAGAATGCCGACAGGCCGAGGCAGCGTTGTTCGTAGATGTCGACGAAACGCTCCAGCGCGCGCCGCGCCGGCGCGGGCAACGGAGACTCCCCGAGCGCGTCGAGGAAATTCTTCAGGTGCAGGCCGCAAGCCGTATCGCCCTCGATACGCAGCTGGCGCTGGAAGAACAGCGAATCGGCATCCTCGCGCTGCGTTGCCAGCAGAAGGAAGGCGTGGGCATCACCGGCGAACCTGACGTCGATGTGACCGCCGGCCGGCACCGTGACCAGCTGGGTCCCGTCGTAAGTCAGGCGAAAAGCGACCCCCAGGTCGGTCACATCCACCGCGACGACCTTGCCGCGCAGAAAATCCATGTCACCGCTGGCCATCGGCTGGGCGAACAGGTGATTCAGCACCAGCGCCATGCTGCCGGAATGGAAGCGTTGTGGCATCCAGCGCAGCGGGCGGGCGAGCAGTTGGCAGATGAATGACGATTGACTGGACATGAGGCTGGCGCAGTGAGTCAGAAATGGGTTGTGTTTCGGAGGCCCGCGAACGGATCAGCGCAAGGCTGACACGCATGCCGCCCGGCGCCATTGACCCCGGTCAAGCCGGCCGCGCGTCGGTGACACCGAACATCACACGCCGGGGCTTCAGCGCCGGTCGCTGAGCCTCGGTGACGGCGGCTGCAGGTACTCGCGCAGGCTGGCGGCAACCTCGCTCGCCGGGTACCCGTGGGCGAACTTGGTGATGAACTCGCCCTGGCGCCCGAGCAGGTACAGGCTGGACGTGTGGTCCATCGAGTAACGGTCGGGATCGCCGCTCTGCGACGGCACCATCTCGTAGCGCGCGCGGAATGTCTCGGCGATACGACGCGTGGCATCGGGCGTCGCGTGCAGGCCCAGCATGCGCGGGTGGAAATACTGGACGTACCCGGCCAACACCTCCTGCGTGTCGCGCAGCGGGTCGACGGTAATGAAGATTGGCTGGATCTGCTCGGCGTCCGCGTCGTCCAACATCCGCAGGGCCTGGGCCAGTACCGCCAGCGAGGTCGGGCAGATATCGGGGCAGAAGGTATAGCCAAAATAGATCAGTTGCAGGCGACCGTGAAAGTCGTCATGCGTCACGCTGCGTCCATACTGGTCGAGCATCGCGTAACGCGGCCGCAACTGGCGCGGGGAGTTCGACGGATCGGGCGCGACGAAATCGACCGATGCCACGTCCGCCGGCTTGTGCATGCGCACGCAGCTCGCGATCGCCTCGAAGTTACCGCGCATCATTTCGAGGTACAGGTCGGGACCAGCCGCAATCCCGCTGCCAAGCGAGTCGAGTTCGACCACGCTTACCGTACCGCCATCGGCCAGGATGTCGACATTGGGCTCCTCCAGTCCGCGCTCGACGAACAGGCAGGTGGCATCATGCGACTGCATCGCCGCGCGTGCCAGCAGCAGCGAGGCCGCGTCGGATCGCTCGCCGCCATCGATCTGCACCACCGACCCGGCCACGTGCATCGCGTAGGCCTGCTCGAAGTACTGGTGGGTATCATGGTAGAAGAACACCGGCACGCCGCTGACGTCGCGATAGCCGAATTCCAAGGTGCGATCGACCTGCGACAGCCCTTCCGCCTGTGTTCGCCAGTTGCGCCGGTAGATCGATTCGCGCGCCGGGTCGAGCACGATCAGCCGCTCCGCCAGCGTATCGAGCAGCATCAGCATGTTGCGCGTGTCGAGCCAGACAAAGGGATCGCGACGCCGGTCGTCGCCACGCACCGGCAGCACCTTCAATTCCTCCCGGTCGAGCACCTCGATCACCCGTTGCTGCCCATCGAGGGCGGTGATAGCGGCCGCCAGGCCGGGCTCCAGTTCGACACCGGTCCAGACCACGAGATCGGCCGCCGCCAGTTCCCGCAGCGCCTCGTCGTCCGGCCGGTAAGCCCACGGCGGCGCGTCGTCGCCGACCAGCAACCGCGGTTCCGCCACGCCTTGCAGCAGGCCCGCCAGCAGCGAGTGCAGCGGCTTGATGCTGACGACCACCCGAGGCGGCTCCGCCGCTTGCCCCCCGCCACTGAGCAGCAGGACCAGCAACAGGACGGGTACGAGAGACAGTTTTCCTACAGACATGAGATCACTCAAGACATCCTCCGCAAGCACACGTTCTTTACCCGTCAGCGTTGATTCGACACGGCCTCGACCAGCTCATCGACAGCATGACCGACCTTGCGCTCCAGGGCCTCGTGCGGTGGGCAGACATCACCGTTACGGATGAAGGCCATGAATGCCTCGTTGGTGGCCTCGTCGAAGGCCAGGCCGAAACTGCGTTCCTTGGGCACGTTGGTGACGACGGCGGCCTTCATCCGCCTGACCTGGTCGAGATACCGGCACTGCAACGCAACCCCGTTGAGTGCGCCCAATGCCGAGACGGCGGCATATCGCGCGTCGGCCGGCTCGGCAGCGGTCCCGGGTAGCGGCAGGGCCAGGCAGAACAGGTAAGCGTATACCTTCAGGCGCATGGCATTTGGTCTCCTCGGTCATGGTCCAGTAAAACAACCCGAAGTCCGGCCTGCACCCACGGGCCGACACCAACGGCGCCAATTGCCACGCACCGACCGTCAGTCATCGAGGATCGACAGGTACGCAAAAATGTCATGCAACTCGGCCTCGGTGAATTCCGCCAGCAGGCGGTCCTCCGGTGCGCTCGGGTCGTGGATACGCACACCGTCCAGGTACTTGGTGACCTGGCGTTTCAGGTAGTTCGTGTATTGTCCCGCGAGCATTGGCACCGCGTCGGCGGTGTCACCCATGCCATCGGCGCCGTGGCACGACGCGCATTCGCGCCGGTACAGTTTGCGCCCGGCATCGAAGTCGCCTTCCACGCGCGGTATCTGTAGCACGCGCTTGGCCTCCTCCAGCCTCGCCAGGGCATCGAATCCCGGGGCGTTCTCGTCGACCGGGGCAAGCCGGGTCGGCAGTTCGATACCCGCCAGGTAGGCCGCGATGTCCTGGATGTCCTCGTCTGGCATCTGCCGCTCGTCGACGTACTCGACCATCGCCAGGTTGGGCCGCTTGCGGTCGCGGAACAGGTGCAGCTGCCGCTCCAGGAATGCCGACGGCATGCCGGCGATGCGCGGATAGGCGCCCTGCTTGCCCCCTTCACCGTACTCACCGTGGCAACCGGCGCAGGTCTCGTTGATCTCCTCGCCGACGAGCAGGTCCGGTTCGCGGGCCTGTACGGGCGACTGCAGCAGGCACAGACACAGCAGTGCGGGCATCGTCCCGCGCCGAAAAGCGCTATTCATCACCGGTCTTCTACCATTGCCCTGCACCGCCATCCACGCCCGTTCAGTGACTGGTGCCGGCCGAGCGCGTGATCTTGTTGTGGACGTTGTACTTACCCGACGGTTTGACCATCGGCAGTCGCTTCTGTTCCCGCAGCGTCGCGGCATCGTAGACGACGACCGCACCGTCGACGTCCCAGATGCTGAGCAGCGCATGGCGGCCGTCCTTGTCGAACTCGACGTGCGCCGCGGTCTTGCCCGGCGCCGGTTGCAGCGTCGCGACGACCTCGAGCGAGCGCTTGTCGATGACGTGCACCTTGTCCTTGTTCGGGCCGAAGAACACGTCGACCCAGGCATAAGGCGTGTTCTCGTGGCTGCGCATGAAGAAGCCGGGACCCTCGGTTGGAATCTCCTTGATGGTCTCCCAGGTCTTCATGTCGATGACGCTGACGGCAGCCTTTTTCAGGTTGGGCGTGGCCATCACCATCCGGCCCTCGTACTCCCAGGTGATCCCGGACGCCAGGTGCGGCATGCCCGGCAGGTCGAGGTCACGGGTCGTGCGTCCCAGGTCCAGGTCGACCACCTGGCCATGACCTTCGCGCGATGCACCGATCAGGGTCACGTAGTCCTGGCTGAACAGGAAATCGTCGAGATAATCCTTGACCCGGATGCGCCGGACCGGGAACCGCTTGCCGGCGCGATTCTCGCCCGAATCGGTGCGGTAGTCGTGCATCCACTCACCGAAACCACGCGGCGGATAGTCCTGGTAATTGATCTCCCAGACCTCACGAATATCCTTCAGCGCGGCGACGAAGCTGTTGCGTGGATCGGCCGTGTACACAGCGCTGACGCGCGAACTCTTGCCGCTGTCGTCGACGACGTCGATCACCTTGACCGGCTCGAGACTGGTCGCGTCGAGCACCACCAGGGTGTGTGGCAGGTAGTTCGCGACCATCAGGTAGCGACCGTCACCCGACACCGCCAGGTTGCGCGCGTTGATGCCGGCACGCACCGTGGCCACGGTCTGCAGGCCCCACATGTCGAACTTGTTGACCCAGCCGTCGCGCGATACGAAATAGACGAAGCGGCCGTCCGGCGAGTACTTCGGCCCACCGTGCACCGCGTACTGCGTCTTGAAGCGGTGGATCGGCTCCATGCGGTCGCCGTCGAGCACGCTGGCGTGATGGTCACCGAGCTCGACGACGATGAACATGTTCATCAGGTCGGCCGAATGTACCGGTTCGGTAACGAGATCGGCATCGGCGACGAGTATCGAGCGACTCGCCTCGATCTGTGCCACTGTCCAGTCCGGTACCTTGGCGAGCGGCGTGTAGATCAAATCGACCAGCGCATCGATCTCGGCCTGGTTCAGTACCTGGCCGAACGGTGGCATCTGGGTCGCGGCGCGCCCTTCGGCAATGACCTTCGCCGCCTCCTTGCGCCTTACACGTTTGAGATTCTCGGGCAACAGCGCCGGGCCCATCAGGCCAAGGCGGTCGTTGCCGTGGCACTGCGCACAGTGCTGCGTGAACAGCGCCGCCGTATCGGTCGTCGTCGCCGAGGCCGCAGGCGCAAGAGCCAGGGCCGCGAGCAGGGCGAACACCGCCCCGGGTCGGATCACTTCATGGGTCATGGTTGCTCGGGCTCGAATCGATGGGCAGCGTGCAAAACGGTACAGGTCGATACCCGTACCCGACAGAGGCGACTCATGCTCAGGCGCTCCTGACCTTGCGCTCGACACGCCCGTCGTAGGGTCGCACCACGATACGTTCGGCATCGCCGCTGACACCGATCTCGCTGTCGGTCAGGTAGCAACCCGGGTCCTCGGCCCAGAAATTACCGGTCAGCTGCCACGCACGGGTACGACTGTTGCCGCCGCAGATCGGCAAATGGCGGCACTTGGCGCAGCGCCCTTCCACCGGCCTGTTGGCCAGCTTCAGACCGGCCATCAACGGATCCGAGGTGTCTTGCCAGATCTCGGAGAACGGCCGCTCCTTGACCGACCCCAGGTCGTAGTCCCACCACAT
>JAGRGW010000038.1:0-1407 GCA_020445315.1 Gammaproteobacteria bacterium | reverse complement strand
CCCCAGCGCTGCAGCATGCCCAGCAGGCGCTCGCGCTGTTCCGGCAGGTTGTGCTCGACCCACTGCAGCAGGTAGGCACCGTCGGCGTCGTTGTTGCCGGTGACGAATTCCCTCGGTTCGCCGCCCTCGATCTGGTTCCAGCAGGTTTCGAACAACAGGTCCATCGCGGCCCGGGTCATCTGGTGGTGCGCATCGTCACCGCGGTTCTTGTTGCCTCGCCCGGCGTAGTTCAGGTGCGACAGGTAGAACTTGTCCACGTCGCGCTCTTCCATCAGTTGCAACAGGTCCGGCAGGTCGCGTGCGTTGTCCTGCGTCAGCGTGAAGCGCAGGCCGACCTTGATGCCGGCTTCCTGGCACAGGCCGATGCCGTGCAGCGATTCGTCGAACGCACCGACGCGGCGGCGGAAACGGTCGTGGGTCTCGCGCATGCCGTCGAGGCTGACACCGACATAGTTGTAACCGATATCGGCGATCTGCCCGATGTTCTGCTCAGTGATCAGCGTGCCATTGCTCGACAGGCCGACGTAGAACCCCATGTCCTTGGCGCGGCGCGAGATGTCGAAGATGTCCGGCCGCATCAGTGGCTCGCCACCGGACAGGATCAGCACCGGCACGCCGTAGGCCTTCAGGTCGTCCATCACCTCGTAGACCTTCTCCGTCGACAGCTCGCCGGGGAAGTCCTTGTCGGCCGACGTGGCGTAGCAGTGCTTGCAGGTCAGGTTGCAGCGGCGGATCAGGTTCCAGATCACGACCGGGCCCGTGGGTGCTGCCACCTGTGGGCGTCGAGACACCATCGCCGGGTTTGCCAAAGCCTGCAGGTAGCGGGTCAGTCGAAACATCGATAGGTCCTCAAGCAGCCAGTCGCAGGCCGGTCTTTTTCAGTACGGCGCTGCTGAAAAGTATGTCGTGGGCACGGCAGTGCGGCGCCAGGATGGCCTCGACCTGCTGTGTCTTGTCCAGTACCTCGCCGCGATCGTGGCCATGCACCATCGCGAACAGGTTGTAGTTCCAGTGCCCCGGATAGCGCGGTCGCAGGTAGGAATGGCTGACGAAATCCAGCGCACCCACCTGCTCGCCCAGCGCCACGGCCATGTCGTCCGGCACGTCCCACACGGTCATGCCGTTGCCGCGCAGGCCCAGGCGGTAGTGGTTCGGCACGGCGCCGATGCGCCGGATCGCACCGCTGTCCAGCATCGCCTGCAGCCGCTGTGCGAGCACCTGGCGATCGAGTTCGACTTGCCGCGCGAGTTCACCGACCGGGTCTTCGACCAGCGGCAGCCCGCCCTGCGTGGCAGCCACGATGCGCAGGTCGACCGCGTCGAGTGCCTGGCCGGGACGCGATGCCGCCGGCAGGGGGACGGGCACCGTGCGTACGCCGCCGCTGCCGTCGAGCTCGAGCCACAGGCC
>JAGRGW010000281.1 GCA_020445315.1 Gammaproteobacteria bacterium | reverse complement strand
CGCGAACTGATCGGCCAGGGCACGCTGTTCGATGGCGCGCACCTGATGTTCGGCGACGTGGCGCAGAACTGGCGCTGGACTGTCCACGATGACTACCCGGGGATTCTGATGGCAGTCCTCCCGCCCGGCGCATTCATCGGGTTGGGTATGCTGATCGCGATAAAGAACGTCATCGACAAGCGACTGGGTCGCCAGCAGGTCGCGGTCAGCGCCGCGGAACCCGCGACCTCCAGTTGATTCATCCCGCGTCCGTGCGCAGACCGTATCGAAGGATGAGCTCCTGCAACGTGGCGGGATCGATCGGCTTGACCACGAACTCGTCCATGCCGGCACGGAGACAGGCCTCGCGCGCCTCTTCAGAGGCATTCGCAGTCAGGCCGATGACCGGCAGGTGACTGCCACGGACCTCCCGCGCCCGGTGGTTGCGAACGAAGTCCAGCCCGTCCATGCGCGGCATACGCATGTCGATGAAGGCGAGGTCGAACACCCTTTCGTGCGTCATCGCCAACGCCTGCTCTCCGTCTTCTACCAAGGTGACCTCGCAGCCCTCCTTGCGCAACAGGCTGGAGATCAACCGGGCATTGATCGGATCATCTTCCGCGACCAGTACCTGGGCCGTGGCAACGAACGCATTCGCCGGTGATTCGTCCGTCGGCGGGTTCGGTGTCACCGTGGCCGGATCGAGTTGCGCGGCAATCGTCCGCCAGAGTTGCGCTGCCAACACCGGCTTGAGCGCACGACCCCCAACGTCGCCAGGGACGCTCGGGCGCCGCCGGGGATAATGCAGGAACACCATCGGCAGGTCGTAGCCCAGGCGGGCCGTCAATGTGCTCAATACGTCCGCAAGGTCTCTGCCGGTCGGGGTATCGGCAACCAACGCCAGGCCAAAACCGCCATTAGGCCGGCTCAGCACGGCCTGTGGCAGCTCCGCTGGCTCGGCGATGGTTTCCACCGTCATGCCTGCCGCGACGCAACACGCCTCGATCGCCCGTGCACTTTCGGCATTCGGTTCCAGTAACAGCACCGGTGTACCGCGCAGTACCGGTGGGGCCTGCGGAACCTCCGCCAGTTGCGCATCACACAAAGGGAGCCTCACGGTGAATGTCGTTCCGCCGCCCTCCGTGCTGCGTACCGTGATGTCACCCCCCATCAGTCGACAGAGGTTGCGAGCGATCGCCGTGCCAAGACCGGTCCCCCCGTGCCGACGCTTCGACGTCAGGTCGGCCTGCCAGAAACTGTCGAAGACCTGGCCCAGCCGGTCCGCCGGGATGCCGATGCCGGTATCGCTGATTTCCAGGCAAATCTCGCCATTCGGATTCGCTCGATGCCGGCCCGCAAGGCTTGCACGAACAACGACATGCCCTTGTTCGGTGAACTTGATCGCGTTGCCGACAAGGTTGAACAGGACCTGGCGAAACCGCAGTTCGTCCCCACTGACCTGCTGCGGTACATCGGGGGTGACACTGCAAACGAGTTCGAGACCCTTATCGACAGCCTGGCTGCTCAGTGCCCAACAGGTCTCGACGATGGATTCCCGCAACGCGAACGGGCGGGAACGCAACTCGAGCTTGCCGGCGTCGATCTTGGACAGGTCGAGCACCTCGCCGATCAGGCCCTGCAACACGTTGGCCGAGGTGTTGATCGACTCGACATACTCGCGCTGCTCGTCGTCGAGCCGGGTTCGACCCAACAGACCGGACATGCCGATTACACCAGACAGGGGCGTACGCAACTCGTGCGTCATGCTCGCCAGGAAGTCACCGCGGGCACGGTTCGCCGTCTCGGCGTTCAGCCTCGCGACCTGCAGCTTGCGCAGCAAGACGTATTCGTAGGCGGGCAGCACGACCAGCACCAGGCCGATGAAGAACACTTCGAGCGCCTGGTCCCGCCAATCGCCGAGCAATGCGGCGACCGATCCGAATGCCAGCAGGCTTCCGACCGATGCGACCAGCAGGTTGAAGCTGCCGTAACGCATTCCCTGCGAGAGAAAACAGACCGCGTAAAGCAGGTAATACGGACCCGTCGCGTCACCGGTCAGGTAAATACTGCCGGTCGTCCCGCTGAGGTCGGCCAGGATGCCGAGATAAGTGCGCGCAGGCCACAATCGCGGCCGCTTGAGCACGCTGACTAGCATCCCCCCGTACCAGGCCAGGTGCACGGCAAACAGCCACGCGAACGCCTCCCAGCTGAAAGTGTAATCGCCGATGAACTTGCCAACGGCGAACACGATGATCATCAACAACCAGATGGCAAGACGAATCAGCGCCGACTGAAACTCCTGCGAGTCACGCAGGCGAATCGACGGTTCTGTGTTGGCGGGATCCGTGCCGGCGTTGCGCATCACTTGGCCCGCGTGGGTTGCTGATAAGATCGCGATGATAGCAGCCTGCCACAGACACCGGTGGGTCCTCACGTAAAGGAACGCCACACCCGTGAACAAGGCGAAACGCCAGCAGATCTTCGAGCGATTGCGTGCCGACAACCCGCGCCCGACCACCGAACTCAACTACGCGTCGACGTTCGAACTGCTGATCGCCGTCATCCTGTCGGCCCAGGCCACCGACAAGGGCGTCAACAAGGCGACCGCCAGGCTGTTCCCGGTGGCAAACACTCCCCAGGCGATATTCGACCTGGGCGTCGAGGGCCTGAAGCCTTACATCCAGACCATCGGCCTCTACAACAGCAAGGCGGCGAACATCATCAAGACCTGCCAGGCACTGCTTGAACTGCACGATGGTGTCGTGCCCGCAGACCGGGCCGCACTCGAGTCGCTGCCCGGCGTCGGCCGCAAGACGGCCAACGTGGTCCTCAATACGGCGTTCGGGCAGCCGACGATGGCCGTCGACACGCACATCTTCCGCGTTGCCAACCGCACCGGTATCGCCAAGGGCAAGACCGTGCTCGAGGTCGAAAAACGCCTGCTCCGACTGATACCGGGCGAATTTCTCCAGGACGCGCATCACTGGTTGATACTGCACGGTCGCTACACCTGCGTCGCGCGCACGCCCCGCTGCGGGGCGTGCCTGATCGAGGACCTCTGCGAGTACCGGCAGAAAACGGAATAAGCCGGTCATTTACCGGGCCGAACCGGCCATTGCCCACGCTATCGACAAGGTAATTTCAGAACGTTTCCGCCACTCGTTGGTTACCCCCGGTCGACCCGCCTGTGGCACGATGCCGGCGAATCAACACCGGGGAATGGCACCATGTTCGGCCAGAATCGAGACCAGCTGAGACAGTTCTTCGTCGCGACCTGGCAGAAGCGCCTGGCCGGACAGGCACTGCAACCACTGGAGCAACTGGTCGCACAGATCATCGAGACGCACCCCGAGTACCACGCACACCTGAAAGACAGTTCCCAATTGCACCGTGACTTCAGCCCCGAACAGGGCGAGACGAATCCCTGGCTGCATATGGCCATGCATATCACGCTGGGTGAACAGGTCGGCGCCGACCGCCCAGTCGGAATCCGCGAACTCTACCAGGAGATCGCCAACGGCCACGGCGATGCCCATGAAGCCGAACACGCCATGATGGATTGCCTCGGCTTCGCCTTGTGGGAGGCCCAGCGTGACGGGCGCAACCCCGACGACAGGGGCTACCTGGAGTGCCTGCGCAAACTGGCCAGGGACCGGTGAAATAAGCCATCCGGGTTGCCGGTCTTTCTCCGGGAACCCGGAACAAAGGAGAGCGTCAAACCGCAGGTACCTGAACTCCGGGTGCAAATTAATTTTCGCCGTATCGAACTGGAAGCCCCTGCAAGGCCCCCGGCTCGCGCGGCCACGATGAGAAACGCTGGCATCAAACCGGTCATGTTGAAACCGGTAGTCCGGCAAATTCGAAACACGAGGAGAAAGTGAGATGTCGAAAAACTGTATGAAGCCCGTCGCTGCCGCTGTCGGTGCAGCCTTCGCCGGATCGATGTTGCTTGCCGGCGCAGCAGGCGCCGCGAACGGCACCGGCAACCCGTTCGGCCTGTCTGAGTTGAGTGGTGGGTACGCGCAACTGGCGGAAGGCAAGTGTGGCGCCGGCAAG
>JAGRGW010000280.1 GCA_020445315.1 Gammaproteobacteria bacterium | reverse complement strand
GATCGACATCTCCGGCGGAACCGGCGGCTCCATCTGGATGTAGGTCGCCATCAGCTTGATCTCTTCGTCCGACAGGATGTCGTCGAAGTTGTTCATGCCGCCTTCGGTGCCGTAGCGGATGATCTTCTCGAGACGCTCCTGGCCGAGTTTCAGTGTGCCACCCACTTCGACGCTGCCGTCGGGGTTCTTCTTGGTGGTCTTGGGCTCCAGGCTCTTGCCGGTGGCGCCCTTGCGCAACGTGCCATGACAGCCTGCGCAGCGCTGGAAGTAGATGGTCTTGCCTTTCTCGAAATCGGCATCGCTGAGGGTCGGGCCGGCGGCCTGTGCCGAGATACCGAAGCCGCTCAGGGCGACGCCGACGGCGGTGGCGAGCATGCTGACCTTAAGGTTGGCCAGCTTGCCCGATGGGATGGACTTTGACATTGGTGGTTTGCCTCCTGTTGCGAACTTGGCGAGATGCATTAACGCGCTCGCAACAAGGGTGTACCTTGATGATTGTCAAGTGAGTACCGTAATTTTGGTTCTACGCTTGACCACAATTCGGACGGTCGGCGCCGAAGAGTTATCGATGAGTCCAGAAATCGAGGAATCGCCTAATGCGCAAAAGTCTGCAAACCCTTGGCCTGTCCGTGTTCATCGTCGTGTCCTTGATCATCATCGGTATTGGACTCCTGCCCGGCATGAACCCTTGGATCTCGGTCGTCATGGCGGCGATCCTGCTGACCATTCCTGTCCTGAACAAGTGGCTGACATCTAAGCGCTTCGTGGAGTGGAAAGACGAACTCAGCGTGGGTATCGGTTCCATCGACGATGATCACAAGAAGCTGTTGACCCTGATCAACAACCTGCAGACGGCGGTGTACTACCCGACCGGTGAGGCCTTTGAGCGACAGGCCCTGCAGGAACTCGTCGATTACACCAAGTATCACTTCGAGCGCGAAGAAAAGATGATGCGCGACAATGATTACCCGGATTACGAGCCGCACAAGCGCCAGCACGAAGCGATGATCGCCAAGGTCTCGGGTTTCATGGAGGCCTACGAAAAGGACCGCGAGAGTACCGTCGAGGAGATCACCGTGTTTCTCAAGGACTGGCTGCTGAAGCACATCGCCGGCACGGACAAGAAGTACAGCGGTCACCTGCACTCGCGCGGCGTGTCCTGAACCCGCTGGTTGTACAGGCCTGAATTCGACGGGCTTTCTTCACTGATGACAACGCAGGCGATTCGTCGCCTGCGCCCCTTGGCCGGACGCTTCCCTCTCGGCGCAGACGGACGCGCAATTCACCCTTGATACAGTCGTTCGGCAGTGGTTTTTGAGCCACGTCAAACTTTCCACCCGAACACCCCGTCAACCCCCCAATCGCCCCTGCTGCTTGATATTCATCAAGGCTCGGTGATTCTTCCCGATCAACTATCGTCCCCGACATTCGGCACCCGTGCCACGTCGATTTGCCACTTCAGTTTCGTCGTTACGAAAGGAGAGCGAGGTCATGCAGCCAACGGGTAAGGTGTACTTGGTGGGGTCGGGCCCCGGTGATCCGGGACTGCTGACGATGCGTGCCCACGAACTCCTGCAACAGGCCGACGTCGTCGTTTACGACCGCCTGGTCTCCCCCGGCGTTATGAAGCTGATCCCCGATGGCGTCATGAAGACCTGCGTCGGCAAGGCCTCGGGCCACCACAGCGTGCCGCAGGATCAGATCAACGAACTGCTCGTCGAACTGTGCATGGCGGAAAGCCCGCACCCGCGCAAGATCGTGCGGTTGAAGGGCGGCGACCCTTTCATATTCGGCCGCGGTAGCGAAGAGGCCCTGTTCCTGCACGCACACGGCATCGAATTCGAGGTCGTGCCCGGGGTCACGGCGGCCGCGGCCTGCTCGGCCTACGCCGGGATCCCGCTGACACATCGCGGCCTGAGCCGTGGCGTGCGCCTGGTCACGGGTCATTTCCTCGAGAACAAGCGCCTCAAGCTTGACTGGCGCGCGCTGGCCGATCCCGACTCGACGCTGGTCATCTACATGGGGCTGGCCAGTCTGGAGCGTGTCTGCACCGAGCTGAGCAAGCAGGGCATGGACCCGGCGACTCCCGCGGTCGCGATCCAGGACGGCACCACGGACCGCCAGCGTCGCGTGTTCGGCGATCTCAACACCCTGCCGGCCCGGGTCAGGAACTCCCGCCTGACCGCCCCGGTGCTGGTCGTGATCGGCAGAACGGTCGCGCTCGCCGGCCAACTCGACTGGTTCGTCACCAACAAGGAGCACATCAATGATGCGATGGCCGGTGCTTGCAACTCTTAGCCTGTGCGCGCTGACGACGCTGGCGTCGGGTATGCCGTCCAGCGAGCGCCGCGTGGAACTGGACTACCTGTTGACGCAGGACTGCGGCTCCTGTCACGGGCTGACGATGAAGGGCGGCCTGGGTCCGGCGCTGACCCCCGAGTCGCTGGCCGGCAAGCCCGCCGTGTACCTGCAGACGACGATCCTGCATGGTCGACCGGGTACCGCGATGCCGCCGTGGCGCGGCATCCTGACCGACGCCGAGAGCCTGTGGCTGGCCGAAAGGCTGCTTGCCGGGGAGGTCGGTCGATGAACATGACTTCCAGGTCACGGGCGGAGATCGCGGCCGACCAGCGGCCGGGCACGTTTCGGGCGGAGTGGTTCACGATCGCCGCCTGTACCGCCATGGTGCTGCTGCTGTTGCTGGCCGTGGTCGGCAAGGCCGAGGCGGCGACGCGCGGCAGCGGCGACCTCGCGCTCGTCGTCGAGCGCGCCAACGGCTCGCTGCAGGTCGTCGAGACGACGGGCAACACCTCGCTGACACGTATCGAGGGTCTTGGCGACCTGTCGCACGCGTCGGCGGTGTTTTCCCGCGACCAGCGCTACGCCTACGTGTTCGGCCGTGACGGTGGCCTGACCAAGGTCGACGTACTCGAAGGCCGGATCGTCGCGCGGGTCGTGCAGTCGGGCAACAGCATCGGCGGCGCGATTTCCCAGGACGGCAGCCTGGTCGCGGTTTCCAACTACGAACCGGGCGGGGTCAAGGTGTTCAGCGCCGACGACCTGGCACTGGTGGCGGACATCCCGGCCACCTATGGCGACGGCAAGCGCTCCAAGGTCATCGGCCTCGTCGACGTGCCCGGTCAGCGCTTCGCTTTCAGCCTGTGGGATGCAGGCGAGATCTGGCTGGCCGATTTCTCCGCCGGCAGTGAGCCCGCGATCACCCGGTTCGAGGACATCGGGCGCAACCCCTACGATGCGCTGATCACGCCGAACGGCCGGTATTACATCGCCGGACTGTTCGGCGAGGACGGCCTCGCGCTGCTCGACCTGTGGCACCCGGAGAACGGGGTGCAGCGCATCCTGCCCGGCTACGGCCGCGGTGAGCAGAAACTGCCGGTGTACAAGATGCCGCATCTCGAGGGCTGGGCCGTGGCCGGCAACCGGGCGTTTGTGCCCGCGGTCGGTCGGCACGAGGTGCTGGTCATCGACATGAACACCTGGCAGGAGGCCGGCCGGATCACGGTTGCCGGCCAGCCGGTATTCGTCATGGGAAGGCCCGACGGTCGCGAGGTCTGGGTCAATTTCGCCTTCCCGAACAACGACACGGTCCAGGTCATCGACTCCGAGTCGCTGAACGTGGTGAAACAGCTGCAGCCCGGCAAGGGCGTGCTGCACATGGAGTTCGAGCCGCGTGGCGAGGAGGTCTGGGTGTCGGTGCGCGATCTCGACGAACTGCATGTCTACGACACCGCGACCTACGAACGTCGCAGCCTGCTGCCGGCGCAGAAGCCGAGTGGCATCTTCATGACGTCGCGCGCGGCGCGCATCGGCCTTTGAACCCGTGGTAGATGCAATGAACGGTAACGTCGAACCCCTGCTGAGCACGCTGGACAGGCACCTGCTGGACGACTTCCAGCACGATTTTCCGCTCGACCCGCAGCCCTTCGCGACGATCGCGGACAAGCTGGGCGTCAGCGAGAAAACGGTGATCGAACGCCTCAAATACCTGAAACGCTTCGGCGCACTGAGCCGGGTCGGCCCGGTGCTGCGCCCCAATCGGATCGGCGCCAGCACGCTGGCGGCATTGGCGGTGCCGGCGGACCGGCTGGAGACGGTAGCCGCCATGGTCAGCGCATTGCCCGAGGTCAATCACAACTACGAACGCGAGCATGTCTACAACCTGTGGTTCGTCGTGACGGCAGCCGATCGCGACGCCGTCGACGCGGTACTGCAGCGGATAGAACGCGACACCGGGCTGGCGGTGCTCGATCTGCCGATGCTCGAGGACTACTTCATCGACTTGGGGTTTTCACTGCAATGGCGCTGAAAGAAAAAGAACCGTACCGGTCCGAATGCGATGCGAGCGATCTCGCCCTGCTGCATGCCGTCGAGAACGGACTGCCGCTGGTCCCACGCCCTTTCGCCGCCCTTGGCGAGCAGCTCGGCATGCCCGAAGGCGAGGTGATGGCCCGTTTCTGGATGCTGCAGAAGAGTGGAACCATCAAGCGCTTCGGCGTCGTCGTCCGCCATCACGAGCTGGGCTATCGGGCCAACGCCATGGTGGTATGGGACATCGACGATGAACAGGTCGCGGGCCTCGGCCGCTGTCTCGGTGGGTTCTCGTTCGTGACCCTGTGCTACCGGCGGCCGCGGCGTCTGCCGGAATGGCCCTATAACCTGTTCACGATGATTCACGGCCGCGACCGGGTACAGGTACTCGAACGCGTCGACGAACTGGTCGCGGCCTGCGACCTGGCCGACGTGCCGCACGAGGTGCTGTTCAGCCGCCGCCGCTTCAAGCAGCGCGGCGCACGCTACGGGGCCCCGGCGAAACCGGTGCTGGAAAACGAGGCGCGCGGGTTGCGCGCCGAATGACGATGCTGTCGCCGTTCGCCATCGATCTGGTCAATCGCTACCAGGGCGGGTTTCCGCTACTGGCGTCGCGCCCCTTCGGCGAAATGGCCGAGGCGTTGGGCGC
>JAGRGW010000279.1 GCA_020445315.1 Gammaproteobacteria bacterium | reverse complement strand
TGCAGCGTATGCGTGAGCTGGCCGTACAGTCGGCCAACGGTACCTACGGTTCGGCGGGTGCTGCTTCTACGGAACGTGCAGACCTCGACAAGGAATTCCAGAACCTCGAGGCTGAGATTCAGCGTATTTCCGACGACACGGACTTCAACGGGATCGCGCTGCTCAATGGCACCGGCAGCTACAACATGCAGGTGGGCTGGAAAAAAGACCAGACCATCAGCGTGTCCGGTATCGACGTCGACAATGCGAGCACCAAGGTGGGCGCGGCGATCGATGGCGGAATCACCACCGGTACGCTTGCCAATACCGCGATCGGAGAACTCGACGAGGCGATCGCCGAAGTCAGTAGCGCCCGTGCGACGTTCGGTGCGAAACAGAACCAGTTCGAGTCGGCGATCCGCAACCTGGAGAACATTACGGAGAACCAGAGTGCCGCTCGCAGCCGTATTCGCGATGCCGACTTTGCCCAGGAGACGGCCAGCCTGACGCGTAACCAGATCCTGCAGCAGGCCGGTGCGGCCATGTTGGCCCAGGCCAACGCGTTGCCGCAGAACGTACTGTCGCTGTTGCGCTAAGGCAGGGTGATGTAAGGAATGGGTGAGCCGGTCCAAAAGACCGGACCACCTGTTCCCCGTCAGATGGTCCAGGGCGACAGCGCAGGTGATGCGGACAGGGTACAGAGAACGTGGCGATATCGGATAGAAGCATCGACATTTTCCGAATACCCGTCGCATTCACCGGCTGAAGCCCGCCATCCCTGATCCTTGCAGGGGTAGAGATATGGTGAGTGATATCGGGATGATCAAAGCGGTGGTTCCGCAAATGACGCAGGCCAGTCCCGCTGCGTCAGCGAATCCGCCCGAGCAGGAAGTCCAGGCGAAGGTCGTCGTGGACCGGGTGCGCCAGCAAGATCAGCAGGAAAAGGAATCCGAGCCGCTGGAGGAAGTCGTCTCCGATCTGAATAACCTGGTTCGGGAATTGCATCGTGAATTGCAGTTCTCGGTCGACGAAGATAGCGGCGAAACCGTTATCAAGGTTATCGACAAGGAGACCGACGAAATCGTCAGGCAGATTCCGAGTGAGGAAATCATGGAGCTGCGCAGGCGGTTGCAGCAGGCAACGGGCGTAATCTTCCGGGATTCCGCCTAGATTTGCTGCGAAAAGGCGTAACTGAGACAAGAGGCCAGCGACATGGCAATCACTGCGGCGGGTGTGGGTTCCGGGCTCGACATCGAGGGTATTGTCACGCAACTGATGACCCTCGAGCGTCGGCCGATCGTCGCCATTCAGCAGAAGGTGACGCGCGCGGAAGCCGAGATCTCGTCACTGGGAACGTTCAAGAGCCAGCTCTCGACGTTCCAGGACGCCATGCAGGAACTCGGCTCGCTGGATGCGTTTCGCAAGTTCACCACGGCGTCGACCGATGACGCCGTGGCTATTGCCGAGGCCGATGGTGATGCAGCGGCCGGTATCTATAACATCGACGTCACGCGCCTGGCCCAGAATCACAAGCAGGGCTCGAAGGAGTTTGCCAGCGGTGCCACGGTGGGTGGCACGTCCGGGGATGCCCTGACCCTGACCGTCGATGGCGAATTCACGACCATCGATCTCTCCACCGCGTCGACGCTGACCGAGTTGCGTGACGCGATCAACGAGGCGTCGGACAACCCCGGCGTCACGGCGACCATTTTAAACGTTGGCGGCGGCAACCAGCGATTGATCCTCACTGCCGACGAATCGGGTTCCGCCAAGCACGTCGACGTGTCCTTCGGCGGTTCGCTGAACACGACCACTTTCGATTTCGCGCTGGCCAACACCGATAGCGAAGGCGCCACGCTGACCGACCTGGCCGAGCTGGATGCAGTCTTCATGATCGATGGTTTCGCGCTGACGTCTGCCGACAACAAGATCGACGATGCGATCGACGGCCTGACCATCACGCTGACCGGCGAGGGCCAGACGCAACTGACGCTTGCCCGCGACGACGCGGGTATCGAGGAGTCGGCCAAGAAGTTCGTCGACGCTTACAACGCGTTATTGAACAGTATCGATGCGCTGGAGAATCGCGAATTCTCCGGCAACGGTGTGCCGCGGGGCGTTGCCCGCGGACTGCGTTCCGTGCTCAACACGTCGCCGACGGGCCTCGGTGGCAGTTTCGACTCGCTGTCGCAGGTCGGGATCCTGACCAACGCAACGACCGGTGACCTGGAGTTCAATGCCGAGGCCTTCGGTGACGCCCTCGATACCGATTTTTCCAGCGTAGCGCAGCTGTTCGCCAATGACGACCAGGGTTTCGCGTTTCGTTTCGATGCGCTGATCGAAAGCTTCCTCGACAGCGAGAGCGGCCTGATCGATGCGCGCATCGACAGCCTCAACGATCGCAAGGACACGCTCGAGAGCAACGAGGCCAATTGGGAGCGTCGCCTGGAACTGAAAGAGGCCAGCCTGCGCTCGCAGTACGCGGCTCTCGATTCGCTGGTCGGCAGCCTGCAATCCACCAGCAGCTTCCTGCTGCAGAACCTGGGTTGATCGTTGCCGGCGGCGCGAATTGAGGATCGAAAACCCCTTCATTTTCGCCGCCGCCGGTCGTTAAAAAGAGTGTTCGAAACAAGACTGGATCCCGCTCAATGACCTACGGCAAGAAACACTCGGGCATCGCGAAATACGGCAAGGTCGCCGCCGAATCGGAAGTGGCCTATGCCAGTCCGCACCGCCTGGTACAGATGCTGATGGAAGGCGCGCTGGAAAAGGCGGCCACGGCCAAGGGCTGCATCGAACGCAAGGATCTCGAAGGCAAGAGCCGCCACCTGAGCTGGGCGATGTCCATCATCAGCGGGCTGCGCTCGAGCCTGGATCTCGATACCGGCGGCGCGATCGCCGCGAACCTCGACGACCTCTACGAGTACATGAACCGTCGCCTGATCGATGCGTCGACGCAGAACCAGGTCGAGCCGGTCAGCGAGGTCATCGACCTGCTGCTCGAGATCAAGTCGGCCTGGGATGCCATGCCAGACGACATCAAGCATGCCGGCAGTGCCGCCCATGCCATCGACGCGAGGCACGTCTGAACATGGCCGACACGCGCCATCAACTGCTCGACGAGGCGCTTGCGCTGACCGAACGCATGGCGCGGCTGGGTGACGGCGACGACTGGCAGGCCGTTATCGAACTCGAGCCACAGCGTCGCCAGTTGCTGCAGCGGGCTTTCGCGACGCAGCTGCCGGTCGACGAGATCATGGCCGAGCGTGTGCGAACCATCCTCGACCTCGACAAGCACCTGATGGCATTGACGGTAGCCGCTCGCGACCGGATTGCCGGCGACATCAGCCGCAGTTCGAAGGGGCGGGCAGCGGCCAACGCCTACCGGGCGGCCGGCGCCTGAGCGGGTTCAGCGGCGCCGTTCAGCGCTGCAGGATCAACTCGATGACTGCTTTGCTGCCGAAGTAGGCCAGCATCAGCACGGCAAATCCCACCAGCGTCCAGCGAATCGCCGTGCGCCCACGCCAGCCGAAGCGATAGCGACCCCACAGCAGCACCGCAAACGCGATCCACGCGATGATCGACAGCACCGTCTTGTGCACGAGGTGCTGCGCGAACATGTCCTCGAGGTAGACGAAGCCCGTCACCAGGCCGATGCTGAGCAGGATGAACCCCAGTCCGATCATCTCGAACAGCAGCATTTCCATCGTCTGCAGCGGCGGCAGCGCGCGGATGAAGCCGCCCGGATGGTGGGTGCGCAGGTGGTTGTCCTGGACAGCGAGCAGGATCGCCTGCGCGCTGGCCAGCGTCAGCAGGCTGTAGGCCAGCATCGACGTCAGCACGTGCAGCCGCAGTGCCCAGCCCGCGTCTTCGCTAAGCAGCCGGCTGCCGGGAAAGCGCAGGTCGAGCAGGATCGTGATCGCCGCGAGTGGCAGGGCCAGTATCGCCAGGTTCTCGACCGGCTTGGTCAGTGACGAAATCAGCAGCAGGGCGGCAACGGTCCAGGCTGCCAGCGACACGGCATTGAAGAAGCTCAGGTTGAGGCCGCCGTGGGTGAACAGGTCGAGGTACAGCAGTGCCGCGTGCAGCAGCAGCCCGGCAAACCCCAGGGCGATGCCAATGGCGCGCGCCGGGCGCCAGCTGTCCTCGGTGCCGAACAGGCGCAACCCGGTACTGAGGCCACCGCCGAGATAGAGGGCGGCGGCCAGAAATGCGATCAGGGTAACGTTCATTCCGGCCGGGATCATGGCATAACCAAAAAATGCTCGCATCCGTATAATGCAGAGGCACCCCGCTTTCCCAGACCAGTTCCGGATTTCCTAATCTATGTTTGCCAGCCTCTCCGACCGCCTCGGCGGTGTACTGCAGAAAGTCCGCGGCCAGGGCCGCATCAGCGAAGACAACATCAAAGATACGCTGCGCGAAGTGCGCATGGCCCTGCTCGAGGCCGATGTCGCGCTGCCGGTGGTCAAGCAGTTCGTCGACGAGGTCCGGGGCAAGGCCATGGGCGAGGAGGTCCTGCGCAGCCTCACGCCGGGCCAGGTCCTGGTCAAGATCGTCAACGACGAGCTGGTCCGGGTCATGGGCGAGGCCAACGCGCGGCTCGACCTGGCCGCGCAGCCGCCCGCCGTGCTGCTGATGGCGGGCCTGCAGGGCTCGGGCAAGACGACCAGCGTGGCCAAGCTGTCGCGCCTGTTGCAGGAGCGCGACAAGAAAAAGGTCATGGTCGTCAGCGCCGACGTCTACCGGCCGGCGGCCATCGATCAGCTGAAGACGCTGGCGGCCGAGGTCGGCGCCGAGTTCTTCCCCTCCAGCCCGGACCAGAAGCCGGTCGCGATCGCGCGATCGGCGCTGGCCGCGGCGCGCAAGGCCTATGTCGACGTGTTGATCGTCGACACCGCGGGTCGTCTGCACGTCGATGCCGACATGATGGGCGAGATCCAGGCCCTGCACCAGGAGCTGAACCCGGTCGAGACGCTTTTCGTCGTCGACGCGATGACCGGCCAGGATGCCGCCAACACCGCCAAGGCGTTCAACGACGCGCTGCCCCTGACCGGCGTCATCCTGACCAAGACCGACGGTGACGCACGCGGTGGCGCCGCGTTGTCGATCCGCCAGATCACCGGCAAACCGATCAAGTTCCTCGGCGTCGGCGAGAAAACCACGGCGCTGGAGCCCTTCCACCCGGATCGCGTCGCCTCGCGCATTCTCGGCATGGGCGATGTGCTGTCGCTGGTCGAGGAGGTCACGTCCAAGGTCGACCAGGACAAGGCCGCCAAGCTGGCCAAGAAGATCCACAAGGGCGAGGGATTCACGCTGGCCGACTTCAAGGAGCAGATGGAGCAGATGGCCAAGATGGGCGGCATGGCCGGTCTGCTCGACAAGCTGCCGGGCATGGGGCAGGTGCCGGACGCGGTCAAGTCGCAGGTCGGCGACCGGGAGATCGGCAAGCTGATCGCCATCGTCAACTCGATGACCCCGCACGAACGCGCGTTCCCGGCCGTTATCAAGGGCTCGCGCAAGAAGCGCATCGCGGCCGGATCGGGTACCCAGGTGCAGGACGTCAACAAGCTGCTGAAGCAGTTCACGCAGATGCAGAAGATGATGAAAAAGATGAAGGGCGGCGGCATGGCGAAAATGATGCGCGGCATGAAAGGTAAGCTGCCGGGCGGGTTCCCCGGCGGTGGCATGCCGCCCGGTGGCGGCGGTCTGCCGTTCTGAGGCCCATGCGCCGTCGTGCCTGCCCGGTCCTGCTGTGCCTGCTCCTGCCCTGGTCGTCCATGGCGCAGGATGCGGCTGCCCCGGCCGCCTGCGCCACGCTGATCGAGCGCAGCAACGCGCAGCTCGACGCGATGCGGCTGCACGCGGAGTCGATCGACGACAGCCTGCGGCAGCTCAGCAGTGCGCTGCGCCAGGCCGACCAGCGCAACCTGGAGCAGACGCGCCTGGTCGAACAGTTGCAGGCCGAACTACAGGAACAGCGCCAGCAGGGCGGGGCCGCGCAGCATCGGCTGCGCGAGGATTTCTTCCGTGCCGCACGTCGCCAGCTGCGTCCTTCGTCGCTGTACGAAATCCTTTCCGACCGCATCGTCGTTGCCAGCGACCCGATATTCATTTTTGGTAAGGGTGAGATCGGCGCTGAGGGTCGCGACCGCCTGGCGCCGCTGGTCGACGGGCTGCGCCGCCTCGTAGACCGCCTGCCGGCGGAGAGTCCGTGGCGGCTGGCCATCGAGGGCCACAGCGACAGTCGTCCGCTGCGTGCGAATCGTCGTTTTGCGTCGAACTGGGAGCTGTCTGCCGCGCGCGCGGTCGGCGTGGTGCGATTCCTGTCGGAACGCGGAATCCCGGAATCGCGCCTTGCCGCGGTGGGTCTGTCCAGCACCGGTCTGCGCGATTCCGGCGACAGTGCTGCGGCGCACAGGCGCAACCGGCGTATCGAGATCCACCTGGTGTTCGAGCCCGCCGGCTGAATCTCAGTCGGTTTTACCCCGATCCGCCTGCCCGGCCGCCGCGAGCAGCTGGCTGACCAGTTGGCGACTGTCGTCGCGGCGGTCGTCCGTCGATCCCGGGTCGATCGCGGTCCAGCTCATGTCGTTTTCGAGTCGGTACGAGCCGAGAAACGGTCGTGGCGGTTTGCCGCCCCAGTCGGCCGGTGACAGCATCGAGAAGGCGCTGGCGCCGTCGTCGGCCGCATACAGGTGATAGACGTGGCCCGGGATGCGCCTGAACGCGCAGCGGGCATGATGCAACTGTTGATCCTGGCGCGCCTGTTCCAGTATCCGCCGGGCCTGGTCCTGCAGCGTGCGTACCTGTTCGGCGATGATCTCCAACTGGCCACTGAGCCGCCCGCTGACCATGCGGTCGGCCTGCTCGATTTCGCGCGCCAGGTCGGTCAGTCCGAAGCTCGGAGCGAGGCGGCTGACCGGGTAGGGCGAACTGCGATCGTCGCCCTGGTGGATGATCCCGCGTTTGCCGTCGGTTTCGGTCGAGCCCATCGATGCTTCCGTCAATAATGCTGATTCGACGCCAAGTTAGCACTTCACAAGCGCCCGATAATGCGTACAATACGCGGTTTCTCTCGGCCCCTGTTGAGGCCGGGGTGACAGTTACGACCCACGGGTCAGCAAAACTTAAGGCTAACAGGATTATGGTTTCGATTCGTCTTGCAAGATCGGGTGCGAAGAAGCGTCCTTTCTACCACCTCGTTGCTGCCGATTCGCGCCGTGCGCGCGGTGGCCGCTACATCGAGCGCCTCGGGTTCTACAACCCGGTCGCGATCGAGGGTGAGGAGCCGCTGCGCATCGATCTGGCACGCGTGGATCACTGGATCTCGGTCGGCGGTCAGCTCAGCGATCGCGCACGCAAGCTGGTGGAAGGCTACCGCAAGACTGCCGAGGGCTAAGCCCGAAGCCGCTCCCGGTGCGAGCCGGAGGGGCGGCAGTCGTGGCGATGCGGCGGGACAGGGTCGGATGACGAAACCTCCCATGACCGGATCGCAACATGCGGGGCAGGAACGACAGGCCGAGGGTGACGGGCAGCGGTTCGTCACCCTCGGTCGCGTTTCCGGGGCTCATGGTATCCAGGGCTGGGTCAAGGTGCATTCCGAGACCAGTCCGCGCGAAAACATCGTCGGGTACTCGCCGTGGTACCTGCTACGCGATGGCAAACGCGAATGCCACAAGGTCAACGCGGGGCGACGCCAGGGCAAGTCTGTCGTCGCGAAGCTGGCCGGATGCAACGACCGTGACGCGGCCGAGGCGCTGGTCGGAGCGGAGATCGCGATACCGCGGTCGCAGCTGCCGGCAACGAGCGAACCGGGTGAATACTACTGGGCCGACCTGGTCGGTCTGCGGGTCGAGACGCTCGACGGTGTCGAACTCGGCCGGATCGAGCAGTTGTTCGAGACCGGGGCCAATGATGTCATCGTTGTCGGCGGCGAGCGCGAGAGGCTGTTGCCGTACACCTGGCAGCAGGTGGTACGCGAGGTCGACCTGGAACAGGGTCTGATGCGGGTCGACTGGGATCCGGACTTTTAGGCGACGCGTCGATGCGTTTCGACATCGTCAGCCTGTTTCCGGACATGTTCGACGCCATGCGCCACGGCGTAACCGGGCGTGCGATCGAGCGGGGACTGGTCGACGTGTGTCACTGGAACCCGCGCGACTATACCGACGACGTGCATCGCACCGTCGACGACCGGCCCTACGGCGGTGGCCCGGGCATGGTCATGATGGTCGAGCCGCTGCGCGAGGCGCTGCAGGCAGCGACCGCGGCCGCGCCGGACAGCCGGGTGGTCTACCTGAGTCCGCAGGGGCGCCGGTTCGACCAGGCAGCGGCAGCCGGGATGGCCGCACTGCCGGGCCTGGTGCTGTTGGCCGGGCGTTACGAGGGAGTCGACGAGCGCCTGATCGAGGCTTATGTCGACGAGGAATGGTCGATCGGTGATTTCGTACTGTCTGGCGGCGAGCTGCCGGCAATGGTGCTGATGGACACGGTGATCCGGCTGTTGCCGGGCGTGCTGGGGCACGCCGATTCGGCGGCGCAGGACTCCTACGCGGATGGTCTGTTGGACTGCCCGCATTACACGCGGCCCGAACAGGTTGAGGGGCGCACGGTGCCGGAGGTGTTGTTGTCCGGCAACCACGAACGCATCCGTCGCTGGCGACTGCAGCAGGCGCTGGGGCGGACATGGTTACGCAGACCCGATCTCTTGCGCGATCGGCGGCTGAGTGACGAAGAACAGCAGTTGTTAGACGATTTTATCCGTGCCCGGGAGGGCACCTGAGGTACAGGAGCAGCGGCGATGAGCAATATCATCCAGGAACTCGAAACAGAACAGATGGGTAAGGAACTGCCGGATTTCAGCCCCGGCGATACCCTGGTCGTACAGGTCAAGGTCAAGGAAGGTCAGCGCGAGCGTCTGCAGGCGTTCGAAGGTATCTGTATCGCCAAGCGTAATCGCGGCCTGAACTCGTCGTTCACCGTACGCAAGATCTCCCACGGCGAAGGTGTGGAGCGTGTGTTCCAGTCGTACAGCCCGAACGTCGCCGAGGTCCAGGTCAAGCGTCGTGGTGACGTTCGCCGGGCCAAGCTGTACTACCTGCGCGGACTGACCGGCAAGGCGGCCCGTATCAAGGAGAAGATCAAGTCTTCGTCCTGATCGATCGGCATTCAGCTGTCATGCCGCGAAAAGCCGCTGTCTCACGACAGCGGCTTTTTTCGTTGGTGCGCCCGGCAGAGGCGCCTGCCTGCGTTTGAATCGGATAGGCAAAGGCCGGCGTTCGCTTTTGCCGCCGCGCCGTCGTTTTCCTCCACGCATGTGGCTGGCGGCGAGGCAAAGTGGGCGTTGGATTTTCACCTGCCGTTCTCCTCCTCCCGACGGGCGAGCACCTGTCGAAGTTCCCTGCACCGGCTTGAAGTCCAGTAAAGCTGCCCATTTTCAGCGGTTAATTGTGCGTTTTTGCTCGGAGATACTTTCCACGCCGGGGCTGCCGGGTTGGAGATCGAAAAGGCCTTTCGTCAACCCGTATCGGTAACGCCGCTCGGGGGCGGGCCATTTTGATGGAATCGATCCCGTCAGGTGGACGATGCCGGGATGGCGATTGGTTCCATGGCCGTGAGGCGTCATGGCAATTCGATCGCCAGGGCAGCGCGTAACCGCAGGCTGCACGGGTTGTGGCGTCGGTTCTGCATCCACCGGGGTCCCGCTTTGCTCTTCGACGGCGTTGACTCAATAAGGAGCCGCCCATGAACAAGCACGCTATCGCTTCGCCGCCGGCCTTCGTCGCTATTCTGTTCGGCTTGCTGTGCCCGTTGCTGCCCTTGTCCGGCAGCGCGATGGAACCATCGGAAAGGCGCAGTTTCCATCCCACGTTGAATGGACAGTGGATCGGCAACGGCATCTCCTATAGTCCCTATCGCGACGGTGAAGGGCCGGGTCTCGGGGTGACGTCGAGGGAAAATATCCTCGAAGACCTGCAGATCATTGCGCGACGCTGGAACCTGGTCCGGTTGTACGGCTCCGACTGGCAGCACCAGGAGGTGCTCGAGGTCATTGACGAGCACGGGTTGCCGGTTCGCGTGATGCTGGGCATCTGGCTGGATGCACACAAATCCGATGCCGAAAACCAGGCCCAGGTCGAGTTGGCCATCGAACTGGCCAACCGGTTCCCGGATATCGTCGTCGCGGTCAACGTTGGCAACGAGATATTCGTCTACTGGTCGTGGCACAGGATCGGCGACATGGACGGCGTCATCGAGAAGATCCGCCGGGTCCGGTCAAGCATCCGGCAACCGGTCACCGTCAGTGACGACTACAACTTCTGGAACAAACCAGAGTCGAAGAAGCTCGCGGCCGAACTCGATTTCATCTGCCTGCACGGTTACGCGGTCTGGAACCAACAGCTGCTCGATGACGCGATGGCATGGACCGCGTCCACCTACCGTGCCATCCAGGCCCACCATCCGGAGCACCCGGTGGCGTTCTGCGAGACAGGTTGGCCGACCAGCAAGGTCTCGACCGGTGACAGCGACGAGGCCCGTCTGGTCAAGGCCCGGGTAGGCGAAGGCGAGCAGGCGGTCTTCTTCGATGAATACGACCGCTGGGTCGAGGACAACCGCGTCGTATCGTTTTACTTCACGTCGTTCGACGAGAAATGGAAAGGCGGCTTCGACGGCGAGACACCGATGAAGAAGATGGAAAAGCACTGGGGCCTGTACTTTTCCGACCGCACGCCGAAGAAGGCCATGCAGGAACG
>JAGRGW010000278.1:3037-3923 GCA_020445315.1 Gammaproteobacteria bacterium | reverse complement strand
CCCTGGCCGCGAATCAGGCGTGCCGCCAGCCAGCCCGCGAGCCCGCCGAGCACCACGAACAGGATGATCGTCATCGTACGGGGTTCCCGCTGCCGACGGTTCCCGCAGGGCGCATGCAGGCAACCGGTTCGACGCCGTTGAAAAGGTTGTTATCGCCTGGCACGGGTGGCCCCGAAATCCCGTAAAGTAGCACCAATGATCAGCAGGATAACAAAATGAAATACCGCGATCTGCGCGATTTTCTGACCCAGCTGGAGCAGCGCGGCCAGCTCAGGCGCATAAGCCAACCGGTCAGCCCGCACCTCGAAATGACCGAGGTCTGCGACCGCACGCTGCGCGCCGGCGGCCCGGCGCTGTTGTTCGAGCAACCGACCGGCCACGATATCCCGGTACTCGGCAACCTGTTCGGCACACCGGAACGGGTCGCGCTCGGCATGGGCGAGGAGTCGGTGGCCGCGCTGCGCGAGGTCGGCGTACTGCTGTCGCAGCTGAAGGAGCCCGAACCGCCGCGTGGCATGAAGGACGCTTGGGACAAGCTGCCGCTGTTTCGCAAGGTGCTCGACATGGCGCCCAAGGTGGTCAAGGGGGCGGCATGCCAGGAACACGTGCTGGAAGGCGACGCGGTCGACTTGAGCGGTATCCCGGTGCAGACGTGCTGGCCGGGTGACGCCGGCCCGCTGATCACCTGGGGGCTCGTCGTTACCCGTGGACCGGAAAAGCCGCGGCAGACCGTTTCGCCGGGAGCGAAACGGGACGCACAGCATGCGCCCGCAGGGGGCGCGTCGGGAAAAACGCGCATCAATCTGGGCATTTACCGGATGCAGGTCATCGGCCGCAACCGCGTGATCATGCGCTGGCTCGCCCACCGCGGTGGCGCACTGGATTT
>JAGRGW010000278.1:0-3029 GCA_020445315.1 Gammaproteobacteria bacterium | reverse complement strand
CGCGACTGGCAACAGGCGCACCCGGGCGAACCGTTTCCGGTCGCCGTGGCACTCGGCGCCGACCCGGCGACGATTCTCGGCGCCGTCACGCCGGTGCCGGACACGCTTTCGGAGTACGCTTTCGCCGGGCTGCTGCGCGGCGGCCGTACCGAGGTGACGAACTGCATCGGCTCGACGCTGCAGGTCCCGGCCAGTGCCGAGTTCGTCCTCGAGGGGCATATCCATCCGGATGACACCGCCCCCGAGGGGCCGTTCGGCGATCACACCGGCTACTACAACGAGGTCGACAGCTTCCCGGTGTTCACAATCGATCGCATCACCCACCGCGACAAGCCGATCTACCACAGCACCTACACCGGCCGCCCACCGGACGAGCCCGCGATCCTCGGCGTCGCGCTGAACGAGGTGTTCGTGCCGATCCTGCAGAAACAGTTCCCGGAGATCGTCGATTTCTACCTGCCGCCCGAGGGCTGTTCGTACCGGATGGCGGTCGTCAGTATGAAGAAGCAGTACGCCGGTCATGCCAAGCGCGTCATGTTCGGGGTCTGGTCGTTCCTGCGCCAGTTCATGTACACCAAGTTCGTCATCGTGACCGACGACGATGTGAACGTGCGCGACTGGAACGATGTGATCTGGGCGATGACCACGCGCATGGACCCGGTGCGTGACACCACCCTGGTCGAGAACACACCGATCGACTACCTGGACTTCGCCTCGCCGGTATCCGGCCTCGGCGGCAAGATCGGCTTCGATGCGACCAACAAGTGGCCCGGCGAGACGCAACGGGAATGGGGACGCCCGATCGCGATGGACGCGGCGGTCAAGGCGCGCATCGATGCCATCTGGCAGGACCTGGGCATCGACTGACAGCGCGCGCCGCCGCGGATCAGTTTTTGTCGAACTTGAACCGGCGCACCAGTCCTTCGAGCTGGTCGGACAGGTTGAGCAGCATGTTGCTGACCGCCGTTGCCTGTTCGGCATCGGTCGCCGTGCGCTCGGCAAGCTGGCTGATATTGACCACGTTGCGGCTGACGTCCTGGGTCACCGCGCTCTGTTCGCGCGCGGCCGACGCCATCTGCGCATTCAGGCTGCGAATGTGGCCGACCCGCTCGGCGATCAGGTTCAGGCCACTGTCGGCGCTCTCGACCTGCTCGCGGCGCTCCTCGGCGCTCTGCTTGGCGCGGTTCATGACCGAAACCGCGTCACGGGCGCCAAGCTGCAGCTGCTCGACGATGTTCTCGATCTCCTGCGTCGATTCGTGCGAACGGTTGGCCAGCGTGCGCACCTCGTCGGCGACGACGGCGAATCCGCGGCCCTTCTCGCCGGCCCGCGCGGCCTCGATCGCCGCGTTCAGCGCCAGCAGGTTGGTCTGTTCCGCGATCGACTTGATGACGTCGAGCACGGCGCCGACGCTCTGGCTGCGCTGGTCGAGCCGCTCGATGACCTCGGCGGCACGCTCGATCTCGCTGACCAGCACGTGAATGCCGTCTATCGCGGCACGCGTCGTGGCTGCGCCCTCGCTCGCCGTGCGATCGGCCTCGACCGAGGCGTCCGACGCGCTCGATGCGCCTTCGCGCACCTGTACGGCGGTCGACTCGAGTTCGGTGATCGCCGTCGCCACGGCGTCCGTCTCGCTGCGCTGCTGTTCCGCGGCCGACGCGGTCTGCGCCGAAACCTCGGCGATCTGCCCCGCGACCTCCTTGAGCCGGTGAGTCGTGTCCGAGACATCGCGCAGGCTGCCGTTGAAGCGGCCCAGCATCTGGTTGAAGGTGCCGGACAGTGAGCCGATCTCGTCGTTGCTGACGACCTGCAGGCGCCGGGTCAGGTCGGCCTCGGTCTCGATCACCTGCATGGTCCGGCGCATCTCGTGCAGCGGGCGGACGACGATATGCCGCAGCATCCAGGTAATCACGACAATGCCCAGGACCAGCATGGCCACGTTCAGCCCGCCACTGACCAACAGGTTGTTATCGATGCGCCGGTCCAGTGCGGCCAGCGAGTAACTGACACGGGTCGCACCCAGCACCGTCCCCTCGTCGACGACGTGGCAGTTGATACAGTTGGTGCCGCGAAAATCCGAGGTCGCGACGATCGGCAGCACGACGGTTACGGTGCGGCCGTTGGCGTCGCGGCCCTGCTCGATGACGGTCTCGCCGTTTAGCGCACGGCGGTCGAGCGCATCCTGCACGCCCTGTTCCGGGTTGCCGGGACCGAAGATATCCTTGATGCCCGAGGCGCGGATGATCCGGGTCTCGGTGATATCGTCGTGGGCCAGCATCTTCTTCCTCAGCAGGTCACGCTGCGACATCGTGCCGGTCAGCATCATCGTGTTGACGCCGTCGAAGAACGAACTGGCGTTGTCGCGGGCCTTCTGTATAGCCAGTTCCTCCACCATCGCGCGCTCGCTGACCGCCATGTGCCAGGTGGTTGCGACCATCAGGGTGACGAAAACGGCCACCAGGGCGACCAGTATTTTTGTCTGTACGGAGGTGTTGAGGCGCTTCATGTGCTGTCGTCCGACGCTGGTATTGCATTTCCTGATGCAGGTAATCGGCCGAAACGGGAGAACTTAAGGCCCTATTTTGTCGCGAACCCGTTCCACCCGGACGCAACGACCGGTCGTGGAGCCACCGGGCGCCGTCGTCGGCAACGGCGCTTGCCCGGCCCCGTCAACTGTTCTGTAATGCAGTCCTGGTTCGAACATGGGGGAAATCGATGCAGACCATCCTCTGCATGAATGCCAAGGGCGGCTGTGGCAAAACCACGATCGCCACCAATCTCGCCACCTGGTACGCGGACGAAGGCCGGTCGGTTGCGCTGATGGACTTCGACCCGCAGCGTTCGGCCATCGACTGGCTCGCCGCGCGCGAAGACTACGAGGGTGTACCGTCCATCGAGGGCATCGATGCCGTGGCCGGCGACGCACGCGTGCCGCGCGGCACCGACATCGCCATACTCGACGCCCCGGCAGGCACCTACGGCAGCAGCCTGACGCCGCTGCTGCGGCGCGCCGACGCGCTGCTGGTGCC
>JAGRGW010000277.1 GCA_020445315.1 Gammaproteobacteria bacterium | reverse complement strand
GGGATGATCGCGCGACCCGCGGCCACCTCGCTGCGCACGAACTCCGGCGTGATCCGGTCGGGCAGCTTGGCGCCGAACGACTGACCCGGGTGCTGCCTCAGCAGCTTCGCGTAACGCGGATCGGCGCGCATCTCGTCCAACCGCTGGTTCTCACGGATCGCCACGAATTCCATCTCCGGCGTGACGATGCCCTGGCGCGCGTAGTGCATCTGGGTGACGTTGCGGCCCGCCTTCGCCCGACGCGGTGCACGGATGTGCTCGAAGCGCAGGTGCGCCAGCGCCGGGTCGTCCTGCCGCTCGCGGCCGAATTCGGAGCTCGGTCCACCGAGCAGCTCGGTATCGTCGCGCTCGTCGATCCAGCGCGTACGCACATCCGGCATCCCCTTGAGCAGGTCCACCGACACCGCGGGATCAGTGAACGGCCCCGACGTGTCGTAGACCATGACCGGCGGATTGTCCTCGACATCGAAGCTGGCCGGGGTCGGCGCCTGGGTGATCTCGCGCATCGGCACGCGGATATCATCGCGGGACCCCTGCACGTAGACCTTGCGCGATCCGGGGAACGGGCGCGTGACCTCGTCGGACAGGTCGCTGGTCTTTTTAATGAAGTCTTCGGGGATCGCGCTCATCGATATGTCTCCAGGCAGCCCGCCGGACGCCGAGGCGCCCTCACCTGCTGCCGGCTTGGGCCGATAATCAGGGTTGTCGGAAAAACCGGTGGGTCGGGACGATGCCTGCGGCAGGAGATGCCTGGAGACGATGGCGCTCCAGCTTCCCCACGCCGGCATTACCCGGATCGGGTCCCAAGGGACTCTCTCAGCCGCCGCAACGGCACCCCCAGCTTTCTGATCCGGAAATTTAACAGTCGCCGGCCACCCAGGCCAGCGGCTATTTCCGCGACGCGCCGGGGGAGATGGCGCCGACGTCCGCGGCACCCGCACTTGCCCGGGACGGCCGCTCGGCTTACGCTTGCGCGACCCGAATATTGACGTACTCAGAACGACTGGAGACTGGCATGTTGGCCAACGACCTCGAAACCGCCCGCTTCAACATGGTGGCGCAGCAGATCCGCCCCAACGAGGTGATCGACGAGCGTGTTCTCGAAATCCTGCAGACCGTGGCGCGGGAGAAATTCGTGCCGAAAGAGTACGTTGGCCTCGCTTTCGCCGATGTTGCAGTGCCGATCGGCGAAGATCAGCACATGATGAAGCCCATCCAGGAAGCGCGCATGCTCCAGGCGCTGCAGGTGAAAGCCGGCGAAGAGGTGCTCGAAATCGGCACCGGCAGTGGCTTTATGACGGCCTGCCTGGCGTCACTCGGCGGCACCGTGACCAGTTACGAGATCCGCGAATCACTGGCCCGGTCGGCTGCAGCGCGGCTCGACAGCTTCGGCCCGCGCCAGCTCGACCTGCGCACCGGCGACGGTCTGCACGCCAACCTGGCGCCCTCGCGCTTCGACGTCATCGCCGTGACCGGCTCGCTGCCGACCTACCCCACTTTCCTGGAGGCCCTGCTCGCGCCCGGTGGTCGCCTGTTCGCTGTGATCGGCGAGGAACCGGCCATGACCGCCATGCTGGTCAGCCGCAACGACGAAGGGGAGATCTGGCGCGAGAGCCTGTTCGAGACCGCCCTGCCGGCGCTCGACAACGCACCGCAAGCGAACCACTTCACGTTCTGAGCCGACGACCCATTGCGCGAGTTCAGCGCTGTCCAGCTGCGCGATCACCTGGCCCACGCCGAGCCGCCCGGCCCGCTGCTGCTCGATGTGCGCGAACCCTGGGAGTTCCGGGTCTGCCGCATCGAGGGGTCACAGCTGATTCCGATGGGCCATATCGCGGCCTCGATCAACGCCCTGGACCCGGCGCGGGAGACGGTGGTCATCTGCCATCACGGCATCCGCAGTCGGCAGGTCGCGCGGTTTCTCGACTACCAGGGGTTCGACAACGTCATCAACCTGTCCGGCGGCGTCGAAGCCTGGGCGCGTGACGTCGACCGGCAGATGGCCACCTACTGAGCCAACCCAACGTGGCCTGACCCCTACGTACCCACCGGCCGGATCACCGCGCTCAACCCGGCAGACGCGGTATCGGCACGAGCGCTTTCAACCGCCGCACGGCGCCTCGATTCTGTTCGACCACGCGCCGACCGTTCTCACCGACCTCCGCGCGGGCGCTGGCGTCCGAGAACCACTCGACCACCTGGGCACCGAGCGCGGCCTCGTCGGCCACCTGCCGCGCGGCGCCCTCGGCCAACAGCAGTGCGCTGATCGCGGCAAAATTGAATACGTGTGGGCCAAAACAGACGGCGACGCCCTGAGCGCTGGCCTCGAGCATGTTGTGGCCGCCCGTCCTGACCAGGCTGCCACCAATGAAGGCGACATCCGCCGAGCCCAGCAGTGCCGGCAACTCGCCCATGGTGTCGCAGACATAAACCTGGGTGTCCGCGGACAGGTCGCCAGGCCGGGATCGACGCGCCATGCGCAACTGCTCCCGCTTGCACAGGCTCGCGACGCGGTCGAACCGCTCCGGATGGCGCGGCACCAGGAGCAGCAGCGCATCGGGAAACTGGCGCATCACCTTCAAGTGGGCGAACAGCACGAGTTCGTCCTCGCCCTCGTGGGTACTGCCGGCGATCCAGACCGGACGCCCGGACCACTCACGCCGCAGCACCTCGACGCGCTCGGCGAGGCTCGCCGGGATGCGCATGTCGAACTTGACGCTACCGGTGACACTGACCCGGTCAGCGGCCACGCCGAGGCGCCGAAACCGCTCGGCATCGGCCTCGGCCTGCGCGGCGACGCAATCGATACGACCGAAGGTCTCGCGGGTGAAGGCGCCGAGGCGGGCATACCCGCGGGCCGATCGTTCCGACAACCGCGCATTGGCCAGCACCGTGTAGATGCCGTGCCGACGACAGTCGAACAGCAGGTTCGGCCAGATCTCCGTCTCGACCATCAGCAGGACACGCGGCCGCACGCGGCGGATGAACTCGCTCAGCGACCAGGGCAGGTCGTACGGAAAGTAGACGTGGTCGACCTGCGTGCCGAACTGCTCGCGCACGCGCTCCGAGCCGGTCGGCGTCGTTGTCGTCAGCATGATCGGCACGCGGGGATGCTTGGCCAGCAACTCGCGGACGAGTGGCACGATGGCCTGCACCTCGCCTACCGATACGGCGTGGATCCAGATACCCCCCCAGCGACTCGGCCGGGGGAAGAACCCGAAGCGTTCGGCCAGCCGCCGGCGATACGCCGGCGCGCGCAGGCTGCGCAGCAGCAGGCGCAGCACGACGATCGGTGTCAGTACCGTCAGTAAAACCGTGTACAGTAGCCGCATATGACGCCAGCGAATGAAACAGCCCCCGAGAATATCGGTAATCGGCTGTCGTTCCCAGCCGTCCTGTCCCTGGTCTTCACCCGTCCCTTGCGACACGGCTGACGCGGGTGCGGCACGACGACTCACGGAACCCGACGAACGCCTGCAATTGCCCCGATGCTTGAGTACCTTGTCAAACGCTTCTACCTCCGGGCCCGCCGGGCGCTGCGGCGGGAACAGAACCGCACCCTTCCCTTCGGCGACTACGTCAGCGACAGGGCGGAAAAGGCGCGCTATCTCGGGTTTGGCAAGGGCAGCACGATCTACGACGGCTCACTGGTGTTCGGTCACGTTCGTGTCGGTCGCGATGTCTGGGTCGGCCCGTTTACCGTGCTGGACGGTTCGGGCGGATTGTTGAAAATCGGTGACCACTGCCACGTATCCGCCGGCGCCCAGATCTACACGCGCGACATCACCGGGCACGTGGTGCACGGCGCCCCGGTCGAACAGGCGGCAGTGCAGATCGGCAGGCGTTGCTTCATTGGACCCAACGTGGTCATCACCAAGGGTGTGACCGTCGGTGACAACGTCGTCATCGAGGCCAACAGCCTGGTGACCGGCGACGTCGGCGACGGCTGCCGCGTATCGGGCTCCCCTGCCCGGCCCGTCGACGGCTAGCCGGGGCCGGTCGGCAGCCCTGGCGATGCCGGCTGGCCATCGCGCAACCGGATCTTGTTAGAATCCGGGCCCATGTCAGCTTCGCCCCAAAGTCGGCCGAGTGTATCGCCGAGGTACTGGCCAACGTGGATCGCCATCGGGTTGCTTCGACTTTGCGCCCTGCTGCCCTACGGCCCGATGATGTCGCTCGTCGGCGCGCTCGGTCGTGGCGCCATGCTGCTGGCCACCAAGCGTCGCCGCGTGGCGGACACCAACCTGAAACTCTGTTTTCCTGAAATTGATGCCAATGAGCGGCAGGCGTTGGTCAGTCGGCATTTTTCGTCTCTCGGGAAAGCGGCCATGGATTTCGCCATCGCCTGGTGGTGGCCGGACGATGCCATTTTCTCGCGGGTCGAGATCGAAGGCCGGCAGCACGTCGACGACGCGATGGCACGCGGCAAGGGGGTCATCTTCCTGACCGCCCACTTCACGTCGATCGAGATCAGCGGCCGGTTGCTGGTGAGCCTGTGCCCTGCACTCCCGATGTACCGCCCCAATGCCAACCCGGTGCTGGAAAGGATCATGGTCGAGAATCGCGAGCGACACGTGGAACGCACCATCCCGCGCCAGGACACGCGACTGATGATCCGGACATTAAAGGACGGCAAGGGCGTGTGGTTCGCACCAGACCAGAACTTTGGCGCCAAAGGCTCCGTGTTTGCCCCGTTCTTCGGTGTCGCCGCCTCGAGCAACCCGTCACTGAGCCGCTTCGCCAGGCTCACGGGTGCTGCCGTGGTGCCGTTTGTCGTGTTTCGCCGCCCCGAAGGTGGCTACCGGATGCTGATCGAGCCAGCGCTGGACGATTTTCCCACCGACGACCCGATTGCAGACATCACCCGTTACCACCAGATCACGGAGCGCTGGGTGCGCGAAGCACCCGAGCAATACAACTGGATCCACCGCCGGTTCAAGAAACGCCCACCCGGCGAAGCACCGGTCTATTGATGCGCGCGACTTTCGCGATACCAGCACGCAGGCAGGACCAACGCCGGCTTACGTGGGTTGCATTCACGATCCAGCGGGTGCGGAAACACCCTGTCGGCGGAGCCCGGGGTCAGGCGATCCCGGCGCAGCAATGTCACCTCCATGTGCGAAGGGATTTCCAGGCCGGCGTAACGCAGCGCGTGGCGATGGTTGTTCGGATGGAGGTGGACCACGGCGTGCGTCCGCAGGAGCTTGCGCAACGCCGCCTCCATGAAGCGAAAGGCGAAACGGTCGACCAGTTGGTGCAACCGGTGCAACTCGATGACGACGATTCGGAAGCGCAGCAACAACGCATCCGGTATGTTGTGCAGGACCTCGTACTCGGCCCCCTCGATATCCATCTGCAGCAGCATTTCCGTCGTGTCCCCGTAAGCATCGCCCAGGGCATCGCGACACCAGTCATCCAGCGTGACCAGGCCGGCATCCTCGTCGGTGGTCGATGCCAGGAACTTCTTGACGAAGGAAAACCGGTCGTCGGCGACGGCCGGCCCGTCGACCGAGCGATCGGCGAGGTAGACCCGCATGCCACGGTTGGCGAGCTCGAGTTCGAAGTCGCTGCAATCGGCAACCCCGGGAGAAAAGCAGGTGCCGATGCCGTCGAGATCGTCCGGCAACAGGTAACCGCCGTCACCCTCGGGGCCGATTCGGATAAGATCCTGCCCTGTCGGTGTCACGCACATGGCATCGACCAGGGAACGCAGGCGCTCGGGCTGCACCGGTTTGCCCGGATACAGGCCCAGGCGGGTGAACAGCTGACGTGTGACATGATTGATCATCGGCCAAGATTAACGCCGTTTACCAGGCACCAAAAGCGCCGTGCATTCCACCTCGCGCACGCGCCGGAACCGATACGGCACAATACGGGCGGCCCGGACCGAGCATGACAGCCAATACAACCGATTCCCGCATCTACGCCCGCCTGCTCGGCTACGTCAAACCCTACTGGCGGATCTTCGCTGCCGGTATCGTCGCGATGATCCTGCTCGGCGTGACCGAGGCCGGCATACCGGCCCTGCTCAAGCCCGTACTCGACGGCACCTTCGTCGAACAGGACCCGGTCTACCTGGCGTGGGCGCCGCTGTTCATCGTCGCCCTGTTCCTGGTCAGGGGACTGGCAAGTTTTGCCAGCCATACCGCGTTCTCGGCGATATCGACGCGACTCGTCTACGACCTACGCGTGGACATGTTCGAGCGCCTGTTGAGCCTGCCAACCGCTTTTTACGACCGGTTCGCGCACGCCACGCTGAATTCGAAACTGGTCTACGACGTGACCCAGGTCACCCACACCGGAACCCAGGTCCTGACGGTGCTGGTCAAGGACTCGGTCACGGTCGTGGCACTGATCGGCTACATCTTCTGGCTCGACTGGCAATTGAGCCTGATGATCCTGGTGCTCGGCCCATCCGTCGCCGCCGTCGCCTACTTCATGGGCAAGCGCATCCGCTACCTGAGCAGGGAACTGCAGGTGACCTTCGGCCACCTCATGCACGTGCTCGAGGAATCCACGCGCGGGCAAAAGGTCGTCAAGATCTACGGCGGGCAGGAATACGAGCGCGGACGCTTCCGTCGCATCGCCAAACTGGTCCGCCACCTGCAGTTCAAGGCACAGGTGGCGAGCGGGCTGGGCGTGCCACTGGTCGAACTGATCGGCGCGCTGGTGATCGCTGTCGTGATCTACATCGGCACCAGCCGCGCGGTGGAGGACCAATTGACCGTCGGCGGCTTCGTCGCCTTCTTCACCGCCCTCGGCCTGCTGTTCTCGCCGATCAAGCGCCTGACCAAGATCAACGACCCGTTGCAACGGGGCCTGGCCGCTGCCGAGAGCATCTTTCAACTGGTGGACGAACTGCCCGAGGTGGACCACGGCAGCCATCGCGCCGACCGCAGCGACGGACGCCTGGTGTTCGACGGTGTTCGGCTGCGTTACCCGGAAGCGGAACACGACGCCCTCGGTCCGATCGACCTCGTGATCGAGCCACAGACGACCGTCGCGCTGGTCGGCACGTCGGGCAGCGGCAAGACGACCCTGGCCAACCTCGTGCCGAGGCTGTACGACACCACGGCAGGCAGCATCACGCTGGACGGCGTGGACCTGCGCGACTGGCAGTTGGGCAACCTGCGCCGCCAGGTCGCCATGGTCAGCCAGGACGTGCTGCTGTTCAACGACACCGTCGCCAACAACATCGCCTACGGCAGCAACGCCTCACCCGAGGCGATACGACTCGCGGCCGACGCGGCCGGCGCGCGCGACTTCATCGACGCGCTGCCGCAGGGATTCGACACCCCGATCGGGGAAGACGGCGTGCGCCTGTCGGGCGGACAGCGTCAACGCCTCGCCATCGCGCGCGCCTTCGTCGCCGACACACCGATCCTGATCTTCGACGAGGCCACGTCGGCACTCGACTCGGAATCGGAACGAAAGGTCCAGGCGGGACTGGAGACACTGCGCAGCGGCCGCACCACGCTGGTCATCGCGCACCGCCTGTCGACTATCAAGAACGCCGACAGCATCCTGGTGTTCGAACACGGTCGCATCATCGAACACGGCAGACACGCGGAACTGCTCGCCGCCGGCGGCCGTTACGCGGAACTCCACCGGGCCCAGCACCAACCTGCGGCGGAATCCTGAGCTAGCGGAAATTCTGTAACGCTCAGCCACCCCGAACGGGCATCAACGACTGCCGACGCCGCGCCGACGGTGCTGGATGCGTGAGCCGAGCTTGCCTAAGGCATCCGCAATGCGCGTAGAAAGACTGCGGCGGCGCAGTGCGTAGCGCGAGTAAAGCACGGCATCGTCCTGCTGCGGCACATCCGTGCTATGACGGGCAACGATCTCGCGCTCGAGAACGGCAAACAGGTTGTATTCGTACATCACCCGCCGGCGCGCCTCGCGGATCGCCGGCAGACGCTTCTCGTACTCGTTGTCCGCGATCGCGCGGCGAATGATGCCGGCCGCGGCCTCGGGGTCGTGGAGATCGATGGGAATGAAGCTCTCCGCCGGGAAGTATTCATCGGCGTTGGGACAACCCGCGTAGAACGGCAGGGTCATGCCGAGGAAGGCATCGGCGAGCTTCTCGGTCCAGTGATGCCTGCCGATATGGTTCTCGACCGCCACGTGGTAACGAAAACCATCGAGCGCCTCGGACTTGTCCGCCAGTGGCCGCGCGCCGCGGCCGAACACCTGCATGTCGGGCAGCGCCTCCATCAACTGGCGCATGAAATGGTTGCGCTGCCGGTGCAGCGTGTGGCGCATGCGCTTGGGCGAGTAGACCATCGACAGGTCGGCCTGCTTGTCCTCGGGTGGATGGGCCACCATGAAGTCGAACGCACTGTCGCAGTCAGTGGGCCCGCCGTAGAACCACTGCAGCGCCGGCTGGGAAAAAATGCGATCAGGGTGCGGCAGCGCCCAGTCTTCCTGGCTGGTCAGGACGACCCCGAACTGCGTGGTGAACCGGTGCCCGTAGAACTTGATCGACGAAGGCTCGGCCGTGATCAACAGCGTGTTTCGGCGTGGACAGGCCAAGGATTCACAGGCGCTGGACTTGGACTTGCCGGGCCATGGCGATATGTCCTCGTAGGCCACGGCCCAATCGTAATCCGGCTCGGTGCGGTCAAGCAGGAACCGGCAGCGCCCCCACACGGGGCCGCCATGGGGCAACTGCCGCACCCACATATCACGGTTGCCATGGCCGATCATCTTGACCCGGATTTCGTCGGTCGCGTTCATCTCGTATCACTTCCCGCGCTTCGCCCAATCCGGCACCGGGTCACCGGGTGGTTTAAACTAGGACGAAAAACACGCCTCTCAAGAGCCATATCCGGAATCCATCCTGCCAATGGTCAATGTTCTCTGCCTGAAGTGGGGCGATCGGTACAACGCCGACTACGTCAACATCCTGCATCGCGCGGTGCGGCGCAACCTGGCGCGCCCGTTCCAGTTTTATTGCTGTACCGACAACGGTGCCGGGCTGGACGACGAAGTCCGCGTGATCCCGTTTCCGGACAACCCGGGGGTCAAGCGCGCCTGGCCCGACATACTGGTCAAGCTGGCAGTCTTGCGCAACGGTTTCGGGGATCTCACCGGGCCGACGCTGTTTCTGGACCTGGATGTCGCCATCACCGGGTCGCTCGATGTCTTCTTCGATCATGCACCGGGGCGCTTCTGCATCATCCACAACTGGGTGAACTGGCGCAAAGCCCTGCTGGGCCGGCGACCGGCAGTCGGCAATTCGTCGGTGTTTCGTTTCGAGGCCGGCCAGAGCGACTACGCCTACCAGACGTTCCTGCGCGAGATGGCGCGGGCCGAGAACAGGGCCGAGTTCAACACCGAGCAGGCCTTCCTGACCTACGCAATGGGCGACCCGGTGTGGTGGCCGGACGAATGGGTCCGCAGCTACAAGTGGAACTGCCGCCCGGCATTCCCGCTCAACCTCGTTCGACCACCGGCACTGCCGGAGCACTGCCGCATCCTGGTATTCCACGGACGACCCGATCCGGACGAGGCGATTCGCGGGTTTCCCGGGCGGAAACTGCATCATCGCACGCTGCCCGCGCCCTGGATTGCAGACTACTGGAAACTGTGACGCAGGCAATCGCAAACTCGCGCTTCGCCGCGCTGGTGGAGGCGGCGCTGATCATCAACCTCGACGATCGCACCGACCGTTGGGCGCAGGTCGAATCGGTCCTTGACGGGGTACTGCCGACACTCGCGAGACAGCGCCTTCCTGCCGTCCGCGGTACGGACCTCGACGGTTTTGGCAGGCCACCCTGGTTTCGCGGACGCCGGCGCGACCGCACCTGGGCCGGGCGCGCAGGCGTGCTGTTGTCGCACCGGCGCGCACTGCAGCAGGCGCGCGCGCAGGGCTGGAGAAACGCCCTGATCCTGGAAGACGACGTGGTCTTCACCGGGGCCGCACCGCCAGTGCTGGAACAGTTGGCGATAACGCTGCAATCGACACCGTGGGATATCTGTTACCTGGGATACACGGACCCGAAGTCACCTTTCGTGCGCGTGGCCGACCTCGGTAACGATCACGCGCTGTGGTCGGTCAGCGGCTGCAATACCGCGCACGCCTACCTGGTTCGGGACACCGCGTTCGAGTGGATCCTGGCGCGCCTGCCGAACGAAGCGAACGTCTGGGACTGGTTGAGCCACCACCGCGCGGTGGACCGCTGGTACTACCGTAACCTGTCGCGACGCTTCCGCGTGCTGGCGATTTCCCCATCGGTGGTCAACCAGCGCCCCGGCATCTCTGACATCACCCAACGCGACAACGACGGCCGCCACGTCACGTCGGTCAATGCCGCCCAGGCAATCACGAGCGGCTTCGGCTGGCGCAATACCCTGCGCCATGCCGGCTGGCGCCTGGCCGAGCCGCGCGACTGGCTGCGCGGCCGGATCAAGCGACTGCGCGGTTTCTGACAGTCGGCCGGTCGCATGCGCATAGCCAATATCATGTTGTCGAACCGCTTCGGCGGCATCGGGCAGGCCTATATCGACTACAACGCCTGCCTGTTGCGCAGCGGGCACGAGGTCCTCGCCATCTGCCATCGGCACGGCGGCTGGTTGGAGTTGACCGAGCAACAGCAGGCAGGTGGCAGGCTGTCGATCCTGTCGGTCACCCAGAAAGGCGGCCCCAAGGGACTGCCGTCGGCCTGGCGCATCCACCGCGCCTGCCGCCGCTTTGCCCCGGACGTCATCGTCATCCACAACTATCTCAACTTCAACCTGCTGGCCACCCACGGCATTTCGCCGCGCGCGGCCGTGACCCACATGTACAAGTGCAAGCACTTCGACCGCATCGACGGCGTGATCGCGCTGACCGATGAATTGCGCGCGATGTGTCGCAAGGCCGGTGTCGAAACGCCGGTGCACATCGTACCGAACATGATCGACGGCCCGTTCAGTGCGCCCCGTTGGGGGTGGCGTGACGACAGGCTGCCGGTCATCGGCGGCCTCGGCCGACTCGATACGCACAAGGGTTTCGAGATTTTGATCGACGCCTGCCGGCAACTGCGGGAACGATCGGTCGCGTTTCACTGCCTGATCGGGGGCATCGGCTTCCAGGAAGAAAGCCTGCGCAGGCAGGTGTCGGCACTGGCACTCGACGACTGCATCGACTTTGTCGGCTTCGTCGACGACAAGGCCGGGTTCTTCGACCGGCTCGACCTGTTCGTCGCGCCCTCGGTCAGCGAGACCTTCGGTATCACGCTGCTCGAGGCCATGAAGTACGGCAGGCCCGTGGTGGCGACTGAGACCGGCGGCCATGGCGATATCCTCCGTGACGGCGAAAACGGCGTGCTGGTGCCGACACGCGACGCCACGGCATTGGCCGACGCTATCACGCGCCAGCTCGCCGATCCCGCGGGCGCATACCGGCTTGCCACCGCGGCCTCGCAGACCCTGCGCGATCGATATACGATGGATGCCGTCGGGCCACGGCTGAGTGCCGCGCTCCACGACATAGCACACCGCGCCTGATCGCCGGGATGCGATCAGGGCGCAGCCATGGGAGCGGTACACCCGTCAGCCTGATGCAGAGCGACAACAGCAGACCCGGCAGGCGCATCGCCATCGTCGACGCCGGTCGCCGACCGGCCGTGATCGAAGCGGTTTTGAAGGCGTTCGCACCGCAGTACCAGTGGATCCGTTGCGCCCCGGAAGAGGCCGACTACGTGTTCCACTCCGGCATGGGATACGAGGTACTGAAGTGCCCGGGCATACGCATCTTCGTCACCGGTGAGAACGTCTCACCGGACTTCAACATCTCCGACTACGCGATCGCCTTCGACCCGATCGCGTTCGGTGACCGCTACTGCCGACTACCGCTGTTCAGGCTCTACGACGATGCGTACGCCTGCCTCACCGCGCCCCGGCCGCCGGCAGAAGAGGTGGCAGCAACCAAGCGCGGCTTCTGCGCCTACGTCATGTCGAATGTCCGCGACAGCGCCGACGAACGGGTCCGCCTGTTCGACGCCGTCTCCCGGTACAGGCAGGTCGATTCCGGGGGGCGTTGGCGCAACAACGTCGGCGGCCCGGTCGAAGACAAGCTCGCCTTCCAGCAGCGCTACAAGTTCGTGCTGGCGATCGAGAACAGTTCCACGCCGGGATACCTGACCGAAAAGTTCGCCGAGGCGGCGCAGGCCAACGCGGTGCCCATCTACTGGGGAGACCCCCGCGTCGCCGACACCTTCAATCCTCGCGCATTCATCAATTGTGCCGATTTCGAGTCGCCCGAGGCGCTGGCGCGACACGTCGCCGAGATCGACCAGGACGACGCACGCTACCTCGACATGCTGCGCGAACCCTGGTTTCGCGACGGCATCGAACCGGCCGACCTGCGACGGGAACACTTCGAGGCGTTCCTCGCCAACATCTTCGACCAACCGCTGCAGCAGGCGTATCGGCGCAACCGCAGCCGCTGGGGACTGAAGACCGAACGCCGTCTCTACGACATGGCGTTTCGTCCCTGGTCACACCTCGTTCGACGGTTTCGGGAACGCCGGCGGCGGGCAGGCTGAACCACTACGGACCAGCCGAATTGCCTCGCGCAGGGCCTTCAGTGAAAAGCGGTACGAAGGGAAATAGCGCCAGCGCACGCAGTGATTCTCGCGTTTGCGCAATGCCCGGTGCGTGGCCGACTGGCTGACACCGCCGCGACCGAAAACGGCGGTGACTGCGGGTACGTGCTGGTAGGAAGCACCGTGGCGCGTGAACAGCCGTACAAACAGCTCGTAGTCACCGGCGATGCGAAAGCCCTCGTCGTACCCGCCGCATTGCTCGAACAATTGGCGGCGGATGAAGGCCGCCTGGTGGGGCAACATGTGTTTCAGCAGCCAGCGAGGAGAAATCCGTTCCGGGTAACGCAGGTAATCATCACCTTCGTGCCCGTGCTTCACGTCGGCGACGACGACGTCCGCACGCCGTGCCGTGCGCACGACCTCCAGCGCATCGGGATCGAAAAAGCTGTCACCGCCATTCATGAACAACAGGTACTCGCCACTGGCCAGGGCGGCCCCCTTGTTCATCGCGTTGTAGATGCCGCTGTCCGGCTCCGATACGAATGCACGCATGTACGGCCTGTAATCGGCCAGCACATCGAGCGTACCGTCGCGGGAGCCGCCGTCGATGACGATCCATTCGTAGTGCCCGGCGGGTAGGCCAATGATGCTGTCGCAGGTCGCGCGTATCTGCTGTACCTCGTCGAGACAAATGGTCACAACGGAACAGAACGGGCTCCGGGCCATCAGTCAGTACCGGCCGGGCGGTGCACCCACGTGGGCATCGTCAAGCCCGGCGCTTGGCCGCAAGCTTGCGGAATTTCGCCATCGGATTTTCAAGGAACTTGTAGACCCGGAACAACAGCCGCTGCCATACCGAGTAGTTACTCGGAAACCGGCGCAGGAAGCGCGGCAACAGTTGAAATTTTGACTCGCGCAGTCGCATGCCATGCCAGGGCAGTCCCATGCCACCACGCAGAAACACCGTGCCGTCGTAACCCGAAAACAGGTAGGTGACCTCGGATGCATTCGTTCGCAGCACCCACGGAGAATTGTCCTGTATCTCGAACAAGGGGAAGTAGTCGTCGCGTACGAAGATGGCATTCAGGTCCAGCACGCAAACCAGCTGGTAGCCCTTTTCCCTGCCCAAAGCGACCATCGCGGATACGCTCGACCCCTGGTTGACGGCCGGGTCGGCCGGTTGGACGAACTCGACCCCGGTCGGGATCGTCTGGTTGAACTCGATACAGACGACCTTGGGCCGGTACTCCCCGACTGCCTTCCAGACGTGGTAATCGTTCCCGTCGATGTCGATCGACAGCAGGTCGAAGTCCCGTGTAATCGGGGTGTCGGCGAGAATGCGGTCCAGGCCGTCAGCGGCCGTGAACCCCACGAAGGCGTTCACCGGAAAGACGCGTGGGTTGTCGGCATAATTCGAGCGCAGTTCTTCCGAGCGGGTATGCGAACCCTCGATCATCACGGCGGAGTAATCACGCTCCTGGATCAGGTTGCGGACATTGCTGAGATGGATCCCGTCCCAGGCGCCAAACTCGACACACCACCTGTCCGTGTCCGGCAGGCGATCGAGAATCGCGGACAGCACGCCGTCCTCGCCACCTTGCGAATACACGTTGTGCTTGAAATCCAGTAACCAGGTTGGATTTTTACTCATCCGAACAACTCCAGGTGATATCGACTGTCATCGCGACAACTGCCTGCCGCGGACCCGGCGATACCTTGGCCCAATGCCAACGGCCAGGCAAGTCAGGCCTCGTCCCGGTACCAGATCCCTGGCAGTACGACCGGTGCATTGTCGCAGTTGTCGTGATCCAGCGGATGGGGAAAGACGCGCGCCGATGCGTCGGACCGCACCAACTCGCGCCGAACGAAGGTGAACTCCGCCAATGGCGGGATGGTGACACCTTTATGCCGATGCAGCGGTGCAACGTTGTTCGGGTGGATATGGACACAGGCATGGGTGAGCAGAAGCTTGTCCAACGCACGGGAGGCGAGATCGAAGAAGGCACGGTTCCAGAACTGGTCCAGGGCGTGCAACTCGGCGACGATAACGCGAAAGCGTCCGAGCAAGGCCGACGGCGCACCGAGCAGGGTCTCGTACTCGAATCCTTCGATGTCCATCTGCAACAGCAAGTCACCCTCGGTGTCCCCGAGACTGGCAGCCACCCAGTCCTCGAGCGTGACGAACTCACCGCTGGAGAAGGCACCGACGAATTTCTTATCGAACACGAAGTTCGGGTGGAATTCAGCAGGCCCATCGACCGAGGCATCCGCCATGAACACCCGCATTCCCCGATCGGCACAGGCCCGTTCGAAACCGGACACGGAACTCACACCCGGCGAGAAGCAGGCAATGATGCCATCCAGTTCGTCCGGCACGAGATAACCGCCGTCGCCCGGGGGGCCGAGGCGGACGAGGTCCCCGTTGACCGCCTGCGGCCGCAACGATCTGATCATCGAACGCACGCGTTCCGGCTTCGTGCGCCGGGTCAGGAAACTGCGATTCGACAGCAGGAACTCGAGCCTGTTCAGGCCTAGTTTTCTGGAAAGCGACACGAGATTATCCAACCCCCCAAGATTCAACATACGCCGGCAACGCCATCGGGCAAACGCAGGCCGGCATCATGACAGTCGACCTGCAAACACCGCGTCGCACCACTTCACGCGACCGTCTTCGTGTTGTCGGGCAACATCGTACAGCCCCATGAATCGAAACTGTCGCTCGTCCATGAGCCGAAAGATATCCGACGGCAAGGCCTGCTCCTGGTACAGGGGCGAGAACAACATCTCGAGTTGGACCAGGCCGATGGATTCCGGATTCAGGAAGTCGCCCGCACCCGAAAGCACTTCAAGCTCGAACCCCTGGGTATCGACCTTGAGAAAATCGATTCTGTTCACGCCGGCCTGCCGAACGAACGAGTCGAGCCTCCTCGATTCGATTTCACAGGGATCTCTCGACGCCATGGCGCCATCGGGCACCAGTCCCGCAGACTCCGGCGCCGACTGCAGCAGCGAGTTCGTCACGTTGGCCTCAAACGTGAACATCGTTTTCCGGCCTTCCTCCGAACCCAGCGCGAAAGGATACACCTGGACCCGGGACAATCCGGCCGCGTTGATCTTCAGCTCTTTAAAGCTGGTGGGAAAAGGCTCGAACGCGAATACAGTCGCGTCGGGAAACAGCTTTGCGAACACGGCCATCGATTGCCCCGTGTTGGCGCCGACATCGAAGATCACTCTCGGTGAGGTGCCGAGCCAACGCTCGAGATCGAGCGCCAGGTTGGAACCGAACTGTGGGGCGCTACGCGACCCAAGCCCGAGAAGTTTCAACAATCTGTCTAAGCGCATACTTTCCTGCCCCGCATTCGGCACCCCGGGCCGGTCTGGCCGGCAGCATCCAACCCACGCACCGCGTCAACCACGGCCAAAGAACCCGGCATGCTCCCGTCCGCATGCCACGACGTCACCGGCTTCGCCTTGCCAGGGAACCGCGGCATAGCGTTTACGCTTGATATCGATCAGCAGCCACATGACGTAGTCATCCGGGAGGCGCCCGGCAAACGACGTCGCAATGTTGACTCCGCCCTGCAGGACTTCGAACACGAGCAGGGGACGATCACGCCGGATCAACGCGCCCAACCCGTCGAGCACACGGGTCTCTGCGCCTTCGACATCGATCTTGATCGCGCAGATCTCGCCGTCGAACGGTTCGAGATACGTGTCACCGGTCTCGGCACGCACGTTGATCGTGTGTTCACCGGCGTCGGCGTGGCCATCGGTCACCAGGCTGCCGGTACCGGGGTTGCCGGCCACCGGGGGCCGGAACGCGACCTCGCCGGCCGCATCGCTGAGCGCCACCTGGTGCGCGACGACATTGCCCAGGTCGTTGATCCGGATCGAATGACACAGTTGCTCGAACATCGGCGGGTAGGGTTCAAACGCATGGACCTGGCGAAACCGGCGGCTCGCCTGGATGGTATGCAGGCCCGAATTGGCGCCGACGTCCACGAACACCTTGTCCTGCCCGCCGCGGTATCGACTCCAGTCGGCCAGCAACTGGTCGAGGCCGGGCTCGAAACCACCTCGGGTCAGCACGTGGTAGTCGATGAGGTTGGCCGCGTCACCATCGTAGAGCAGCTCGTCGAGTCGCACCCGGAAAGGAAAACTGCCGAGGCGCTTGCGCTTGAGCAACAGCTTGATCACCGGGTGGCGCAGGAACACCGGCCAGCGGCTGACACCGAGCCAGCGGACTATGCTCTGGTTCAATGGCATGGCAGCGCCACCGTCGGTCGGAAACATGGCTTCGAATCGTAGGTCATTGTTCGCCTTCTGCGAGCGCCGCGTAAAGCGCCAGGGTGTCGTCCAGCATGGACTGCAACGCAAACCGCGACGCGCAGTCGGGAACGGTTTCCGGACGCTGCAGCATCGCGAGTGTTCGGGCCACGAGCTCGTCGGCACCACGCATCGGCACGCGCCCGTTCGGGTAGCATTGCGCCAGGATCTCGCCGACGCCCCCGTGATCATAGCCGATCACCGGGCGGCCCAGGCTCAGTGCCTCGAGCACGGTACGGCCGAACGACTCCGGCTTGGTCGACAGCGAATAGACGATGTCAGACACGGCGTAGATCTCGCGCATGTCCTGGCGCTGACCGGTGAAGGTCAGGCTGTCCTCCAGGCCACGCTGCTCCACCTCGCGGTACAGTTCCTCGGCATAGGCGCGGCGCCGCGCGTCTTCACCGCCCACGACCAGGCCGTGTACCGCCTGCCCATGTTCACGCAGGCGCCCGACGAGCTCGATGAAATCATGGTGGCCCTTGAGACGGGTGATGCGGCCCGGCAGCGTCAGCACGCGGCAGCCGCGCAGCTGGGGATACTCGCCAGACCAGGCATCGAGCCACGATGCGGACGGCTGGTACCCGGGCGGGAACGCTTCCGCGTCGATACCGCGCGGAATCACCTGGACCGACCCGGACTCGACGTCCGGGTAATTGTCCCGAATGTAGTCACAGGCCGTTTGCGATACCGCGATAACCCGTTCGCCCCGCGTCATGATGCGCGAATAGGCGTTCACCGAGTACAGGCCGTGCACCGTGGTCACGAAGCGCGGCCGGCGGCCCGGCGGCATGCCGCGCCAAGCCAGCCAGGCGACCCAGGCCGGTACCCGCGAACGGGCGTGGACGACGTCGACCTGCTGTTCGCGCAGGAAGCGCCGCAGCGGCCGCACCAGGCGCAGGGTCCACAACGACTTGCGTTGCACCGGCCACGCGACGTGCTCGCTGCCCTGTGCGACGAGCGATTCGACCATCCGCCCACCGGCCGACATGACCAGCGACCGGTGGCCGGCCTGGACCAGCGCGGCGGCAACCTCGAGCGTGCCGCGCTCGACCCCGCCGCCGTTCAGCTCCGGCAGCATCTGCAGCACCGTCAACCGGCGAACCATCGGTCCAGTATCCAGTCGGCGCAGCGACCCGACTCGTCGAGAGGCGGATCAGACGCGACCAGCTCCCGGCCGTCCCGCCAGGCAGAAAAGCTGGTCACGACACCCTCGTCCAGCAGGCGCTGCAGCCCACGCTGGACGCGGCCCGGTCGCTTGGCCGGGACCGGCAATACGCCGCAGGCGGCGCCGGCGGTCAAGGCCTCGTACAGCATCGACACGCTGTCTTCGGTCACCCAGGCCACCGCGTGCAGCCCCATCTGGCCGACCAGCCAGCCCGGCGCGGTCTGCTCCGGCGTGACCAGGCGCACGCGCCCGTCGGCCAGCTCTCGCAGGGCTTCCACGGTATCGGCCGGCGTGCGCCGCGAGGTGGCGATGGTCCAGTCACGCGGGTCCTTCTGCAGCAACGCCGCGACAGCCTCGCGCAGGCCGGCCGTCGACCAGCCGTGATGCGCCGACGGCCCGCCGACAAGCACCAGCCCGGCATCGCCGCGCCCAACCGCGACCGGCTTGGCGCTGTTGAGCGCACCACGCGACAGGATCACGTTGAGGCGGGGCGCCACGGCGTCGTGTTCGGGGACGATGCACAGGTCGAACCAGCGCAGAGGCAGCGACGGCCTCATCAGCACGACCGCGCGGCCGCCCCGGCTCCGGCGGCAGGCCAGCAAGGCGGGGTGGGTGGCGTGACCGGCCCCGACGAGGAGATCCGGGTCGGGCAGGGACGCGTCGGCGCAGCGGCCTCCCAGCAGGAGCGACAGCCAGGAACGCCGGCGGCCCTGGACCGGCAGATCGAAGACCCGCGTGTCGCGTCGCTCGACCAAGGCCCGCACCAGACCGGCAGACTGGCTTTCGTGCCCCGGCTTTCCGTCGACGAAGCGCCAGACGACCAACGCGCCGGCCTTGCCCGATGCCTCGCTGTCCGCCCGGCTGGCAGCCGGTGACGCCGGTGGCGAAGTCGGGCCGGACAAGACTTCAGCTTTTCAGCTCGTAGCGCGCCCCGCAGTAAGGACAGGTGGCCGCGCCGGTCTTCTCGATCGGCAGGTAGACGCGCGGGTGCATGTTCCAGACCTCGTCGTCGGGCCGCGGGCAACTCAACGGCAGGTCCTCGCGCGTGACCTCGATGATCTCGGCCTTGGTCGGCTGGGCGTTCTTGGTGCTCACTGGCTTCTCCGGTATCGATCGATCAGACGACGGACAACCAGTCCGTGTGGGCGGCGCTGCGGCCGTGGACAACGTCGAAGTACTTGCTCTGCAGGCGCTCGGTGATCGGACCACGGCTACCGCTGCCGACGACGCGGCCGTCGATCTCGCGGATCGGCGTAACCTCTGCCGCGGTGCCGGTGAAGAAGGCCTCGTCG
>JAGRGW010000276.1 GCA_020445315.1 Gammaproteobacteria bacterium | reverse complement strand
CAACTCGATCCTGCTGGTCGATTTCTCCGTGCACCGCATCCAGCAGGGTGATTCGGTGGTCGATGCCGTCATCAACGCCTGCAAGACACGGACACGGCCGATCCTGATCACGGCACTGGCGCTGGTGGCGGGTTCGTCGGTGATCTTCTTCGACCCGATCTTCCAGGGAATGGCGATCTCGCTGGCCTCCGGTGTGCTGGTCTCCACGCTGCTGACGCTGGTCGTCATCCCGCTCGGCTGCGTGTCGGCCGCGGAATCCCTGTGCTCTGTGGCCGGCAGCACCAAGTGTCGCAAGTTCCCGCGCGGCATGGGGCCAGACGACGACCCGGACGGCGGAGGTGGCCCTTCAGGTGGCCGTCCGAAGGTGGGTGATCCGCTGTGGGTCAAGGCCTGGAGTGGATTCGCCAGCGTGATGTTCGGCGTGATCGGTGTCGTCGCGATGCTGGTCGGGGCGGTCAGCGGCCTGTTCAAACGCAAGCCAAAGCCGAGGCCTGCCAGCGCACGTGCGCCGGCTTCGCCGAGCCCGGCGAAGCCGCCTGTTGCGGCAGCAGTCCAGAATGCTGACGCTTCCGCTGCGGCGGTCCGGACGGAGCCGCCGCCCCCCACGGCGCCCGAGACAGTGAATACCGCGCAGCTTGCATCGCAGGCCTCAGCCAGCGTCGAACCGGCGGTGTCTGCCGAGGCGCCTGAGGGTTCCGACGATGGGGCGGTGAAGGGTGACACGGAGGCGCGCAAGACGACGGCCAGCAAGCCGGCAACCAGGAAGCCAACCGCAAAGAAGAAGGCCGCACGCAAGGCCGGGGCCAAGAAAGCCACCGCAAAGAAGGCGGCCAAGGTCGAGCCACGCAAGGCCTCGCTACAGATCGTTCCGCCAGCCTCGCCGAAGCCGAAATCGGTCGATGTCGCCGACGGATCGGACGTCGATAGCGCGGCCGCAAAGTCCACCGGCAAGAAAAAAGCTTCAGGAAGGCGTGGTATCCAGTTGAAAAGTTTGGGAAAAACAGGTGGAGACGGGCTAAACTAGTAGACAGGTAAGCATGCTGGCGCCTATCCACTGCGCCGTAGCGGCAATGACGCGACGGTGCAGGCCGGGCGCGGCCCTGTCGAATGGTGGTCTGTAATTGTCAACCCGGGTAATCACTGTCGTTGTCGGTTTGGCGCTGGTGGCGGTGTGTGTCGGCGCGCTTCGGGGTGGCGACCAGCTGCCGGAATCGGCACCCAAGTTGACGGGGCATGCCGCTGAGGGTGCGTTTGCCGGCAAGGGGCTGCGGCGCCCGCCGATGGCAGTAGCGACGATGCGCGACACCCATGCCACCACCCCAGCGCATGTTCGGCGCCCCTTCAACGATGTACTCGAGGTGCCGCGCGCAGGTGCGCGCAAGGCAGTCCCGGTCACGCGCGGGCAGGAACTCGGCCTGCGTTTTCGACCCGATGAACGCGATCCGATAGCGGGGCAGGGTACCTCGGGCCAGATCGGCCAGGAAGCGGTCGGACGATTTACCACGCCGGGCGATTCCGCGTTCCGCCCCTTGCCGAGGGAGCGTCGGCGCACCTACGAAGACATCCAGGCGGAAAGCCAGGCCGGTGAGATCCCGATGGTGCCGGCAATGCCCTATCCCATGCTTCCGCTCCCGCCAACAGGTCCAGGCTACTGGCGATAGCATCGCCGTTCGCGCCCGGCCACTCCCCGGCTTACCCCGTTGTCTCGTGTTGCCGATCTGTGACGACGACTCCGGTACAGCATCATTATTGGCCGGCAAGTCCATGATTTTATTTCCGCTACCGAGCCGCCCAGAGGGCGTCCACCACAGTTTGCTCACAGCTTCCCAACGGTTTTCCACAGGTTTTGCTCACAATATGTTGTAGTTGACATGCTTTTTTAAGCGTATATATTGTGTCTAAGCCGAAAGGCGTCGGCGAAGCCAGCAGTCGGAGGAAAACCCGTTGGGAAGCAAAACCCTGTCGCTGGGTTTGACACTTGGCGTTGCCTTGGTCGGACTGGGCGGATTGCAGTTCTCGCCGGAAGCGGCAGCCGCCAATGGTTGGGGTACTTACCCTGTGCCCGCCAAGCGCTTCTATTTCCGCCCCGTGGGTCAGCGCATGAACCGGTCACCGGTAGCAAGCGCGCGCTGGCGGCCTCAGCCGGGCCTGTCAGCGCCGCGTTACAGCTATCCGCAAGCCACCGCTTACACATCCGAAGTCTCGCCGTACCGGCCGCGGCCAATACCGTCGGCTGAATCTGCTCCCGAGACCGGCAGGAGTTCCCCATCGGCTGCTGCACCGCAGCGGGCCTTTCGTCCGGGAAGGGGCGAGTCGAAGCTGGATGAAAGCCGGTCAATCCCCGCGGTGACCGCGCAAGCCCAGGTGCATCAGCAGTTTCGTCCGGCCGCGCAGGTACGCAAGCCGAGCTACGAGGAAATGCAGGCCAGGGCCTCGTTTAGAAGCCGTCCGGCATCGGTTTACGGTAATTACGCGCGCAACACGGCGGTGGCGCCGGTGTACTACGGCACCCATTGGCGTACCTGGTGAGCGCATCGCGATGGCGGCAGTGCTGCCCCGCGCCCCATGCCCAAACAACGACAAAGGTTGCGCCCGACACTGCGGCAGCGGCCATTCGAAAAACGAGGAATAGCATGAAGTATCATATGCAACCAACTGTTTTTGCTTGCATGTTGACTGTCGCATCCGTGGCGGTCAGCGCGCAGGCCCAAGCCTACGGAAATCAGTGGCGCCCGGCGGCCGGCGGGGCGCTGCCGGCACACGCCCGGCCCTACCAGCAGATGACCAACCTGCCGTCGTTCCGGCCGCACGGTAACGCCGTTCGCGTCGGTCGCGCCGGCCCCGACCTGCGTCGGGGCGAGCGCTACCTCGCCAGCAGTTGGCGTCAGCGGCAGCAACCGGCTTACCGGCCCTCGGCACCCATCGGCTCCCATCGCCCCGCGTCGATGCTGGCGTCCTCACGGCCAATGCCCGCGCCTTTGCCTCCACCCGGGGCGATGTACCGTCCGCAGCCGTCGATGGCCGATACGTTCTGGTCGTGGCAGCAGATGCCGACGATGGCGCGCCAGTTCGGTATGCCCGGCTTTGTCCAGTCCTGGGTGCCGCAGCCTTACCAGCCCGCCGCGGTGGGCTACCAGGCCAGCGTGCCGCCGCCGGCATACGGTTACCCGGAGCCGGGTCGCATGCAGCCCAGGCCGCACTGGCCGGAGACTGCGCAGTACCGTGGCGTGCCGGGCACGCATGGGTACGATCGCCGCTGGCGTCAATCGGAACCGGCGCTGTCGGCCGTGCGTTCGTACCAGGGTCCGTCTGCGGCGCAGCGCGTTGCGACCTGGCGTACCGACCGGTCCACGACATTCGCCGCTGCGGCGCCTCGCAGCAATCGCATGCTCGGCGGTGTCGCGGCAGCCACGCCGCGTTGGCGGACTGGCGCTACGGCCTGGGCCGGTCCACAATCCACGGCTAGCCGATTTCGCCCCGCATCCCACGGGCGTAGCGTCAACCGCGCCAGCGTGGACGCCCCGAGGGTTGCAAGCGAACCGGCGAGTCAGACCGCCGGCTTGCCCGGCTGGGCGACGACCTACACCGATGATCCCTGGAACAGCTGTGGTTGGTGTAGCGGAAGCTGACATGCAACAGGCGACTTGATGATCACGGTTATTGGCAGTCTCAAAGGCGGTTCGGGAAAAAGTACGGTTACCTTCAATCTGGCTATCTGGCTGGCAATGGCCGAACGCCGGGTCGCGGTCATTGATGCAGACCCGCAGGCCACGCTGACCGATGTGCTCGAGGTCCGGCGCGAGGAAGGCTTCGAGCCAATGGTCGAGCGCCTCGACTCGGCGCAGATGGCCGACAGAGACAATCTCGCCGATCATGAGGAGGTTCTGATCGACGTCGGTACGGCGTCCATGGACAACCTCAGGCTGGCGATAACGATCGCCGACCGACTGATCGTGCCGGTGCCGCCGAGTCAGGCCGACATCTGGTCCACGCAACGATTCCTGCGCTTCGTTGCGTCGTTGACCGGCCAGTCGCCACCCGAAATTGTCGGCTTCATCAACCGGGGGGATACGCACCGTGCGGTCCGCGAGTCGGACGAGGCCGCCGCGGCGCTGGTTTCGCTGCCGGGTATCCGCTACCTGAAGCCGCGCCTGTCTCAGCGTACGGTTTATCGCCGCTCTTTCAGCGAGGGACTCGCGGTGTTCGAGCAGGAGCCGCGCGGCAAAGGGGCTTCCGAGTGGAACGCGCTGGCCGCGGTGTTGTACGCGGACATCCTGACCTGAACGGCCACTGATCATGCCCGGCAGCCTGCTGACAATGTTCCTGGGTTGGTTGGCCACGCACCTGGTGGCGTGGACGGTGCTGGCGTTCCTGCTCGTTTGGCTGGTCTTGTCGGGCACGCTCGTCCTGCCGGGGCATTGGTCACAGTTGTCGCCATCCGACCGGGACCAGTCCGGGGCGGCGAACCTGTCCGCGGTCGCCGAGCAGCCTTCGCCGGCTGCGCCCGATCCGCGCGCAGGGGGCAGTACACCCGCGTCGCGACCTCCCTCCGGCAAGGTCAGCGCGCGTGACATCGTTGCCGCGGAGCGGGCTCCCGAGGTTCGAAGCGAGGCGGGGCGCGGCCAGCCGCGGATGATTGGAGGCACGATCCCGCTGTACAGCGACCCTGCGGGGAGTTTCCGGCCGTCGATGGCGATATCCGACCCCTTGCCGCCGGGCTACGATGAACGGGTGCAGCAGGCCCGTCGTTCGTTCTGGAACGGCGATTTCGAGGCTGCCGAACGCACCTACATGGACATTCTCGACCGTTTTCCCGATGATGCTGACGTTTACGGCGAACTCGGCAACCTGTACCTTGCGATGGGCAGGAATGCGCTGGCGCTGGATGCGTATTTCGAGGCAGGTCTGCGGCTGAGGGCCGCGGGTGAACACGTGAGGCTGGCGGAATTGATTGAAATATTTAAGAAAAATGACGATGACAGGGGGCTGCAGCTTAGCGCGAAACCGTAATCGGTCGCCGCTGGTTTTGCTCCCGGGGAGCCGCGGTGCCGGCGGCTGTCTTGATTTTTCTTATGTCTTTCAGTGTTCGGTTTATGGTAACTTAATCAAATACGCATAAACCCAATACTGAGGATACGCTGTGAGCAATGCCAATGACGCCTCTGACGTTGTTGCCGACGCGAATGCTGGCTACGCGAGACTCTCCGAGGTCTTCGAGTCCAGCGCACGGCGTTGGGAATTAATCGTCTATCCGTCGCTGTTCGCGTTCATCATCCTGGCCGCGTACGGCTTCTACCTGATCTACAACCTGGCCCGGGACGTGCACTATCTCGCCATCAGTGTCGATACGAACATGACGACGCTGGCCGGCAATATGCAGAACGTGTCCGAGAACATGAGCCAGTTGACAGCCAATATCCGTGCGATGACGGTCACGATGGACTCGATCGACAACAAGGTCGCCACGCTGGAGCCCATGCTCGCCAATCTCGATTCGATGGATGGCGCGATCCAGTCGATGACCTACGCGACGCACACGATGGGGCGTTCGACGCAGAACATGCAAATGGACCTGGCGCGGATGAACCACAATTTCGGCCGCCCGCTGTCGTTCGTGAATTCCTTCATCCCCTGGTAAGGGGCAGGGGCTCAGGCGCCTTCCTCGTCGAACACGATGACGCTGGTGGGTTCCTGCAGGAAGTAACCCTGGATGTAGTTGACGCTGACATTCCAGAGGATCGCAAGGCTGCCGGCATCCTCGATGCAGGTGGCGATCGTCTTGTAGCCGGCCTCCTGCAGCGTCTCGTTGGTGGCATTCAGCTGTTGCTGTTGCGCATTGTCGTTGGCCAGGCCGCGCGCGAAATCCGGTGACAGCTTGACGAAATCCACCGGCAACCGCTCCAGCAATACCTGTGCGCCCGGCCTGTAGCCCGATATCGCGATCCGGCAGTTGATGCGCCGCAGCCCGTTGATCAGTGTCTTGGCCGGTTCGACCGTGGTGCGCAGGTCGCTCTCACGGAACTGGATTACCAGCCACGACCCCTTGGCGCGGAACTCGCGCAGGCAGTCGCAGATCCACAGCAGGATGGAGTCATCCTCTATCGAGGCCTGGCTCAGGCTGACGAAGAAGACGATCTTCTTGCCGTCGCGCCGGTGCCTGGCGAGTTCACGGATCGCGTTGCGCACGACCCAGCGATCGATCTCGGCGAGGCGATTGGCATCACCGGCCGGCGACAGGAACACGTCGGGCACGAGTTCGCGGCTACCGTCGATGAGGCGCAGGTACACGGAATAGTTCTCGCGGCTGTCTCCCTGCAGGCTGACGATCGGCTGGTACTTGAGCCGGAAGCCGTCGTTGGCCAGGGCGTCGTCGATCAGCGCAACCATTGCCGCGTCTTCGGCGCTCATGCGGCCGGTGTCGCCGGGCATCTGGTCGTTGTAGAAGACCACCCGGTTATCGCCCTCGGATCGCGCGATCGCCGTGGCGCGGCACGAACGGTTGACGAGTTCCAGCGCGGTCAGTCCCGAATCCGGGTCGCTGCGGGTCACGCCGATCGCGTAATGCGGTGTCACGGGTGACTCGTTGACGCTCTTGTAGGCGTGCCCGCGGAGGTTGTGCAGGCAGCGCTCGGCCACCTCGAGGGCCGGCTCGCGCGCATCGCACAGGATCATGAAATCGTGGTCGCCAAAACGGGCGATGGTGCGCGCGTGCACTGCCGACGAAGACAGCACGCTGGCGACTTCGCGCAGCATCTCGTCGGTACACTCGATGCCGCAGGCCTCGCGCATGTCGGCATGATTGCTGACCGAAATCTGCACGATCGAGTAGGACTCGTCTCTCGCACTGCTACTGTCGAACAGCACCTCCAACTGCTCCATGAAGGCCTGCCGGTTGAGGAAGCCGGTCTGGATGTCCTTGTTGGTCAGCTCGTCGATACGCTGTTGCAGCGCCAGGCTGTGGCTCTGATCGCGGATCATGACCTGGGTGCATTGCTCGCCATCCATGCTGGCGGGGGAAAACTCCATCCTGGCCGTGAAGTGCTGGCCATCGTTGGTCACGCAATCGAAATCCTCGGCATGCTTGCCGAGCTCGGCGACCTTGCGCAAGGCCGCTTTCAGCGCGCCGCGCGATCCGGTCTCGATCATGTCCATGATCGGCAGGCCGTCGATTTCGTCGAACGACTCGTAGCCGAACATGTCGAGGTAGGCCTGGTTGGTATGCAGGTACATGCCGTCGTGTACGTATGCGATCGCGTCGCGCGAACTGCGCACCAGCAGGCTGCTGCGTTGTTCGGCCTCGTCCAGCTTGCGCTGCAGGCGATTGACCTGGAGTCGCAGCAGCTGTGCCTGGTGCTCACGACGGATCGCCAGTGCGATTTGTTCTTCGCTGCGTATCGACAGGTTGTCCTGCAAGTCGTGGGCGACCGCGATGTCGGTGTGTTTCAACGGGTCGTTCGAGACCAGCATGATGCTCGCGGTCGGCATGATCTTGCGCACGATGCCGACGGCCCTGGATACCAGGTCACCGAGGGTCTCGACGTTGAGCAGCAGCAGGTTGCTGGGTTCGGCCTCGAGTTGTTGCTGCAGGGCGTCGAGCGACAGCGCCACGCGCACGTGCGCGGCCTGGCCCTGGTTACGCAGGGCGTTGGCGAAGCCGTCCGCGATTGCCAGCTTGCAGCCGACGACCAGCATCTCCACCGGATTGTTCTGATTCATCGATGAGTCCATCGCGGCTTCGGCGCTGGCTGGCATGGATTACCGGTTCCTTGTAGTCGATCGCGGCGTGACTTCGTTCAGAGGCTCGACCACAGGTCGTCAAACTCACCATTGGTGCCGCCACCGTCACCGCTGCCGTCATCGGTGCTCTCGGCGAACTCGAACTGGTAGCGGGCGAAGGCGCTGCTGAATTCGATCAGCTTGGTCAAGCGGATTTTCTGCTCCTTGCCGCCGGTCGACAACCACAGGTCGACGCCCGTCTGCAGCGACATCGCGCTGAGTACGAGGCTGGCCTGCGAGTCGGACGAGGGATCAGAGTCGTTGATCATCAGGCACTTGAACGATGGCGCCCGGTTGCGCGGCGAGGACTTGGCCACCTCGCGCACGTCGCCGGCCTGGCAGCGCGTGGCGACCACCTCGAGACCAATGTCGAGTTCCTGGTCGGCCATCTGCTTCATCCAGCGGACAACGCCGAGGCCGTAGGTCCGGCGGTCGGCCGGTGACTGTACGCCAACCAGTTCACCGATCTTGACCCGCGGGATCTGGTTGCCCTGCCAGCGGATGCAGTAACCGCCCGCACTCTCGTTTACGGTCTTGACCTTGTGTGGCAGAACCTCGCCCGAGTCGTCGTCGACGCGACCGCTGCCGTCGTCGCCGAACTCCTGCAGCATGCTGGTTGTCAGGTTCTTGCGCGAGCCCGTGAGCGTGCTCTCCGCCAGCAGCGAGTCGGTGACGAAGTCGCTGTCCAAAGGGGCCAGCGTCGCCCGCTCCAACTCGCCGGCCGACCACTCGATGCGGCGTCGTTCACCGCGCTTCGGCATCGGTGTCTCGTCGAGTGCGAACACCGACGCGCGGGTGGTCTCAAATGGCGGCGTCGAGTCCGCCTGCAGGTTGCCGTAGATTGCATGCAGGCCGGCGACTACGTGCAGCTCGAAATTGAGCCGGGTACGCACGAAACGGCGGTCCGGCGGCCGGCTCCAGGCCATGATCAGCAGCCGCAGCAGCGGCCGGGTCACTTCGGGCTTGCCGCCGTGCAGGCCCCCGCGGCTGTCCCAGGGGGCCTTTTCGAAATCGCTGCGCAGCTTCTTCAGCAGTTCGCGCACGTCCAGCACGGCCATGCGCGTCCCGGGTAGTGGTGTGCGCAGCGAATTGTGCAGTGGTGGCATGTCGGCCCACAGGTCGACGTTGAAACGGCCGAGGCTGCTGCTGGTGTCGTCTGTTTCGGGGATCTGCGTGTAATGGATCCATTCCGGCAACTGTGCGAACAACAACCGCGCGTGGCTCTGCCGCAGCCGGTGAGGCGTTGCGCTGGCGAACAGCATCAGGCCCTTGAACTTTTCCTCGATCGTCGTCGCGCTGCTCCTGCCGGACTTGTCGTCGGCCTTGACCGGGACCTGGTGGATGTTGTTCTGCGAGGCGTAGGCGTACAGGCTGTTGATCTCGCGCCAGATTCCCGTCGGCCAGGCACAGTAGACCAGCGCGTTCTGCAACAGCGTCTCGCCGATGTAGTGCAGTGCCCGGTGCATCGTGACGATGAGCAGGCGGCGATCGAAGTTGCCGCTGTCGCCGGCGATGATCCGCTGCACGATGATCTTGTAGGAGATCGCCAGCTCCTTCTGCAACTCGCGCGCGAGGGAGGCGGTCTTGTTGCCCTTGTTCGACAGCGGCAGCCCGGTATCGACGTAGTACTTGAGCAGGTTGCTGGTGATGTATTCGACCGGCGGGCGAAACTTTTCGACGGTCTTGGCGCGCAGCTGATCGGGAAGTTGGATGCGGTTGAATTCAACCAGCGTTTTGTAGACCTGGCGCGCGGTCTCGCCGACGTTGGCCATCGGCAGCGCTTCGAACCAGGCCTCGGTCTCGCGCAGGTCGAGCAGCATGTTGTCGGCCTTGGGCGCCGACTGGTTCGGGATCAGCAGGCCGAGAATCGGCCGCTGGCCGCCGGATGGGTTGCTGCCTTCCTTGTCGGAAGCCGGGTTGTGGGTTGAGTCTGTCACGCTCGCCGTACCTACCTCAGCGCGATGTGCGAGCCGGTCGCTACCCGGCCATGGACGTCGCAATTCACGGGAAACTGGCTTTTCCCTCGTGGGATATTAATGCATTCGGTCCGTCATGCGGCGCGGACGTTCCCCATTTCCTGTTTACCAAACCGGCGACTTGCCGGTTTTGCCGGCCTGTTCACGCACCAGCGCCGGCACCAGGTAGCCCGGCAGGCGGGCACGGATAGCCGCCATCAACCGCCGGGCGCGTCCCGCGTCGACGTCGAAATGCGCGGCGCCTGCAACCCGGTCGAGCAGGTGCAGGTAATACGGCATGACGCGCAGCGAGGCCAGTTTCTCGCTCAGATCAACCAGCGTATCGGCATCATCATTGACAGACTTGAGCAGAACGGCCTGGTTCAGCAGCCAGATACCCGGGTCGGCTTCGCGCAGCCGCTCCAGCGCCTGGTCCAGTGTCGGCGTCAATTCGTTGGGGTGATTGGCGTGAATCACGAACACGGTCTGCAGCCGGTTGTCCGCCAGCATCGATGCCAGTGCCTGGGTGATCCGCGCCGGCAGGACCACGGGCAGCCGGGTGTGGATGCGCAGGCGCCGAAGTCCCGGAATACCCGCCGCCTCGGTGAGCAGTTGGCCGAGACGGGCATCGGACAGCGTCAGCGGGTCGCCTCCGCTGAGGATCAGCTCGTCGGTGCCCGGCAGCTGGCCGACCCGCTCCAGCGCGCGCCGCCAGTCACGCAGGCCGGATGCCTCGGCGTACGGGAAGTGCCGGCGGAAACAATAGCGGCAGTGGACGGCGCAGGCGCCGGTCGTGACCATCAGGGCACGGCCCTGGTACTTCTGCAGGATACCGTGGTCGCGCGAGGCGGCCAGGTCACCGACCGGGTCGCGGTCGAACCCGGGCGTCGGGTCGAGCTCGCGGCGACGCGGCAGCACCTGCGCCAGCAACGGATCGTCCGGGTCGCCGGGCCGCATCAGGTCGACGAAATAGCGTGGTACACGCAGCGGAAAATCGCTGTCATGCAGCGGTGGGTCGGCCCATGTGTGGGCGTCGAGGCCCAGCAGGTGGAGCAGTTCCCGGGTGTCGGTCACGGCATCGGCCAGTTGCCGCTGCCATGACGTGGATTCCAAGCATACCGGCGAAGGGGTTATCATTCGGCGCTTCGTTTTGTTTTCTTACGTTATTGATGAGGTTGGGATGGCGACTTACAGCACGAACGAATTCCGCGGTGGGTTGAAACTGCTGCTCGACGGTGACCCCTGCGTCATTATAGAGAATGAGTTCGTAAAGCCGGGCAAGGGACAGGCCTTCAACCGGGTAAAGATCCGGAACCTGAAGACCGGCCGCGTGCTCGAAAAGACCTTCCGGTCGGGTGAGAGCGTCGAGGCGGCGGACGTCGTCGACCGCGACCTGCAGTACCTCTACAACGACGGCGAGTTCTGGCACTTCATGGACGGCGAGTCGTTCGAGCAGTGCCAGGCCGATGCCAACGCGGTCGGTGACACGACCAAGTGGATCAAGGAGCAGGACACCTGCATGGTCACGCTGTGGAACGGTACGCCGATTGCTGTCGAGGCGCCGAACTTCGTGTTCCTCGAGATCACCGAGACCGACCCCGGCCTCAAGGGCGACACCTCCGGTGGTGGCGGCAAGCCGGCGACGCTGGAGACAGGCGCCGTGGTCCGCGTGCCGCTGTTCATCCAGACCGGCGAGAAGATCAAGGTCGACACCCGTACCGGCGAGTATGTCAGCAGGGTCAAGGACGAGTAATCCCGACGACTGGCGCCCCGGTGCCTCGCTGCCGGCCCTGTGCGCCCGCGCCCAGATGCTGGCCGACCTGCGGGCCCACTTTGCCGCGTCCGGAGTGCTGGAAGTCGAAACACCGCTGGCCGGGCCTGCCGCAGGTACGGATCCGGCACTGCAGCCGCTGCGCGCGCGGTACACGGGGCCGGGATATCCCTGGGGCGTCGAGCTGTACCTGCAGACCTCGCCCGAGTTCGCGATGAAACGCCTGCTCGCCGCGGGCAGTGGACCGATCTACCAGGTCTGCAAGGCGTTTCGCGACGGCGAGGCCGGTCGCCTGCACAACCCGGAGTTCACGATACTGGAATGGTATCGGCCCGGCGTCGGCCTGCCGGCCCTGATCGACGAGGTCGCCACCGTGGCCCGGCTGGCGCTCCAGGCCCCGAAACTGGCGGTCGAGTGTCACAGTTACGCGGCGTTGTTCGACAGCCGGCTCGGTGTCGACGTGTTCGCCGCCGACGCAGCCGCGCTGCGGGAACTGGCGGTGCAAAACCGGGTCCCCGGTGCCGACCGCCTGGTGCTGGAACGCGACGGTTGGCTCGACCTGCTGTTGAGTCACCTGGTCCAGCCGGAGCTGGGTGCCGATTCGCTGTGTTTCGTCACCGACTACCCGGCCAGCCAGGCGGCGCTGGCGCGGCTCAACCGGGATGGACGCACAGCGGCCAGGTTCGAGCTGTTCCACCGCGGCATTGAACTGGCCAACGGTTTTGACGAGTTGACCGACGGCGAGCAGCAGGCGGCACGGTTCGAGTCCGACAACTGCACGCGGCGCGCGCGCGGCGATACCCCGATCCATGTCGATAGACACCTGCTTGGGGCGATGCAGCACGGCCTGCCCGACTGCGCCGGTGTCGCCGTCGGTCTCGATCGCCTGCTGATGCTGCGGCTCGGCCTGCGCGATATCGACGACGTGTTGAGCTTTTCCCTGCAGCGTTGTTGAGCGGTGCCGCGACGATTGGCGGTGTGCGTTCGAGCTCGACGAAAGCAGATCGTTGCTGCCGTTCTCGTTTCTGCTGATGGCGGTGTTCGCCGTGCTGATGTGCGCTATGGGCGGGTAGTCCAGCGGCATGGCCTGAACCTGCCCGGCAGACCGATTCAGAATCGGGGGCGGCGCCAGTTCACGGTGTACTGCCATGCAGCTTCAACCATTCCCGGGCTTCTTTCTCACCCTGTTCGATCTGCTGCCTGCCGAGCATGCCTTCGAGCTTCTTCAACACCAAGGCGCTGTCACGGCGGCCGGCATTCGAGGCGAGCCAAAACCACTTGTATGCGGCCACGTAATCGCGCTCGTAGGGCGGTCCGGATACGTGAAAGTACCCGAAGTTATGAAACGCTTCGCTGCTCATCTGTTCGGCCGCGGCGAGGAACAACTGGCGCGCCCTGGCGCGGTCCTGCTCGACCCCGTCACCTGTCGCATAGAACACGGCCAGCCGCATTTGACAGTCGCGGTCGCCGCTGTCTGCCGCCTTGTGGAACAGCTCCCACATGAGCCGGTCTTCGGCGTCGGAGTGGTGCCTGTTCGCGAGTCGTCTGGCCCGTTCGCACAGCCTCGCCGGATTCGCCGCCGATGTGTCGTGTCGGTGTTCCTGCAGACCGTCCGAGCTCGACGGGTCAGCACGTTCGTCCGTGCCATCCAAAGACAGGTTTCTGACTTCCAGGCCGTCCAGATCCAGGTCCGACAGCGTTGCGGGTAACGGTTGTATGCCGATCTGCCACGTGGTGGCGGGACGATCGTGGTTGGCTCCGGGTATTTCGCCCGCGTTGTTGAAATCGTACACACCCAGCCCGTATTGGTTAGGGGGTTGGCCCAACTTGGCCGCTTTATAGGCAAACATGTTTGCCGTTTCGTGATCGGGGGCGACACCCAGGCCGAGTCGGTACATCTCTGCGAGCACCCGAATGCTGGATGGGTAGTCCAGTCGCGCGGCCTTCAGGTGCCAGGACAGGGCCTGCTTGTAGTCCTGCTGCACACCTTGACCGGCCATATAGAGTTGTCCGATGTTGTAGTACGCGTCGACATCGCCCGACTCGGCGGCGATCAGGTAGAGGCGCATGGCTTCGGCATAATCCTGTTGCACGCCTTCGCCAGCCACGTGCATCGCGCCGAGTGCGACAGTGGCATTGACAATGCCCAGTTGCCGGGCGCGTCTGAAACACGCCAATGCCTTGTCGAACTCCCGGTCCTGGCCCAACTGGCCCTTCCAGTAGATGCGACCAAGCTCGTACAGGGCGCGTGGCTCGTCTTGCTCTGCGGCCTTCCGGATCAGGTCCAGGGCGCGTGCATCATTGCGTTCGACGCCCCGACCGTCGCGGTACATCATCCCCAGTGTCGCCTGCGCGCCCGCATGGCCTTTGTTGGCAGAGTTCTCGAAAAGGCGTACCGCCTCAGCATAATCGCGCGGCAGATGCACCCCATTGTAATAGATGTTGGCCAGGTTGTTTTCCGCATTCGCGTTACCCAGTGCAACAGCCCGTCGATACCAGTTGATCGCCTCGACCATGTTCTGCGGCACGCCTTCTCCGGTGTGGTAGGCGTAACCGAGATTGTGCATGCCCAGGGGGTCGCCACCTGCGGCGGCCTTGCGGTACCAGGAGACGGCCTGCTCGGCATCGGGTTCGACGCCAAGCCCCTTCTTGTACATGACGCCGAGGCTGTTCATGGCCATCGTCGAGCCCTGTTCAGCGGCCTGGCGGTAGAGCCGGAGCGCCTGTGGGTAATCGGGTGTGCTCCACTGGCCCAGCTGGAAGATTTCAGCGACCGCCGCGACGATATGCGTGTCTCCGCTTTCGGCCGCGCGCAAGAGCCAGTACTCGGATCGCTGAAGGTCCTGCGGAACCGTGTCGCCGGTCATCAGGATCGTGCCCAGACGCAACTGCGCGGTCGCGAGACCGTTGCTGGCCAGCGCTTCGAACAGCTGCAGGGACTTGTCCGGATCGGGGGCGATGCCTGCGCCGGTCAAGTGGGCCACGGCCAGGTCGAACTGTGCTTCCTGCGATCCCGCTGCCGCCGCACGGTCCAGCCAATATACGGATTCCTCCAGGTCCGGCTCCGTGCCGCGGCCCAGACGCAGCATGACGGCAAGCCGGTAGCTGCAATGTATCGCGTAGAAACCCGGCGCAGCGGCTTGTTCCCGATAGGACTCGATCGCGCGCGCGTACCATGTCTGCGCCTCGACAAGGTCAGGTTCGGTTCCCAGGCCCAGTTCATACACCTGCCCCAGCATCTCCTGCGCGCTACCCAGTCCCTGCTCGGCCGCCCGACGGATCCAGGCGGCAGCCTCTGTGCGGTAGTCCTCGTTCCGACGATCGCCTCCCAGCAGCAACGCCACAGCGATCGACTGCTGCGCCAGGGCACTCCCCTTGTCAGCGAGCTGCCGAACCGCGGCAGTCTGCACGCTGTTGAGTTTGCCCTGTGTCAGGCTCGTCAGCAGCCAGGCCGCTTCTTCGTGGTCCAGTTCGACGGCGCGTGTCAGCCAGGCCAGGGCCTGCTCCACGTCCGGTTGACCGGACGAGTCATCAAGGGACACCAGGGCCAATGCGAAGTACGCAAACGGTGCGCCTGCTTCTGCCGCTTCAAGCATCAGTGCCGTTGCCCGTTCCGGGTTCTGCGGCGTGCCCTGGCCTGTCAGGTACAGGTATCCCAGCAACACCTTCGCTTCGGGAGAACCGTTATCCGAGGCGATGCCCAGCCACTCGATCGCTTCGGGATAGTCGCCCGACGCAAACAGGAGCCTGACCAGGGCCAGTTGGGCGAGGTGTTCGCCCGCGTCTGCGGCCAGGCGATACTGCAGTGTCGCGAGATCGTTCGATTGCGGTAAGCCGGTACCGGTCTCGTAGAGTGCACCCAGGTTGTAAATGGCTATCGGCAGCCCCTCGTTGGCTGCCCGACGAAAAAGGTCGATCGCCCTGTCGGTATCCTGATCGATACCTTCCCCGTGCAGGTAGAGAACACCCAGGTCGTTCAGGCTTTGCAGGTGGCCCGATCGTGCCGCCTGTTCAAGCCAGAAGATTGCCTTCTCGACATCGGTTGGCTCATCCGTGCCGTCGCTGTAGTACAGGTGAAGCAGGTACTGAGCGTCGTGATCACCCTTTTCAGCCGCCCGAATCAGTTGGTCGAGATCGTCCGCGCGTGCTTGCGATGTTTCGGGCAAACGCAGGGTAGGGTGTGGTTCCGGAAAGCCTTCGCCCAGGAACAGGTCGGGCGACGCGATAGGACCCTGCAGCGAAAAGTCACCCAGCGGCAGGTTCGTGCCAAGCGACGAATGTCTTTCCTCGAAGGCTGCGCCGGTGGGCGTCGATGAACCAGCGAGCACGGCAGTGATCAACGCCGTTCGCAGCAGCCTGCCGGTTGTTCCGGCGGCCTGTTTCCCGGCAGGCGAATGGGCCGGACATTGGGGATTTCGCATTTTCATCAGGGTGCCGGCGTTCCCGCGGACTGTGGTTCGTGCCGGCATCACCGCAACCGGCGTTACCGGTCCGGGATCTTTGCGCGCCAGCGGCGATGGCCGAGCCGATCAGGCGCGATGCCGGGAGAGCAGACCGCTGATCCATGCCGTCGATTCCGTTTACGGTTGCGGCGTTTCCCGGACCGAAAGTACGAATTTAGGCGGTATCCATCCTAACGACATTGATCCCGGTCCAAAAACTTGCGCATGATTCAGGCGAGGCGTTGAAGCTATGCTCTTGGTTCCCGGAGGGGCTTGTCCCACCCTGGCACAGGCATGGAATGGGGTTATGCAGATTGCGCCCAGGGAGAGTGATCGTTATGACAGCATTTGTCGACAGCCTCGCGGAAGTGTTCGAAGCGTTTGGCCCGGTGCATGCGCGCAGGATGTTCGGTGGCTACGGCATCTACCACGATGACCTGATGTTCGCGCTCGTGGCCGACGACGTGCTGTACCTGAAGGCCGATGGTCAGTCGGCTGCCGTCTTCGACGAGTTGGATCTGCCGCCGTTTGAGTACGAGAAGAACGGCAGGACGATGAAGATGTCTTACCGCCAGGCGCCGGAAGCGATCTTCGACGACCCGGCGCAGGCCCGCGAGTGGGCGGTGCGTGCGTTCGAGGCGGCGTTGCGCGGCCGGAAGGGCTAGTGGGCGAACTGATGACGCGGTTCAACCGGGATGCCGGGCCGTTGTTTTCGTCTCCAGCGGTTCGAGCAGTGTGCGCAGGTCTTCTTCGCTGAACGACATCCCGGCCTCGTCCCCCACGGCGCGGTAGAGCCCGTGGGCGAGTTGTGATTTCCGTGCCTGCAGCGACAGGATTTTCTGTTCGACGGTCTGCTCGGTGACCAGCTTGTAAACGAAGACCTTGTTGGTTTGGCCGATGCGGTGGGCGCGGTCCGTGGCCTGGTTCTCCGCTGCCGGGTTCCACCAGGGGTCGTAATGGATGACGGTATCGGCCTCGGTCAGGTTCAGGCCGACACCGCCGGCTTTCAGGCTGATCAGGAACAGTGGTACCTCGCCGCTGCGGAATCGATCGATGACGGCCTCGCGTTTCTTCGTCTGCCCGGTCAGCTTGGTGTACGGGATTCCGAGAGGCTGCAAAGCCGACTCGATCAGTTTGAGCATGGATGTGAACTGCGAGAACAGCAGGATCCTTCGGCCTTCCTCGATCAACTCCGGCAGCATCTGCATCAGCAGTTCCAGCTTGGCCGATTCCTGCACCCCGTGTGCATGGTCGAGCTTGACCAGGCGCGGATCGCAGCAGATCTGCCGCAGCTTGAGCAATGCATCGAGGATGGTGACGTGGCTGCGTGCGAGGCCCTTGTGCCGCAGCGCATCGCGTACGCGCTGGTCCATCGCCGCGCGTACGCTTTCGTACAGGCTGGCCTGCGCACCCTCGAATGCCACCGTGCGCAGGATCTCGACCTTGTCGGGGAGTTCGGCGGCCACCGCCTGTTTTGAACGCCGCAGCAGGAACGGCGCGACACGGCGCTGCAGCAGCCGCTGCCGTTCGCCGTCGCCGTGTTCCTCGATGGGCACGCGGAACAGGCGGCGGAAGGTGCGCGAATCGCCAAGGTAGCCGGGGTTGAGAAAGTGAAACAGCGACCACAGTTCACCGAGGTGGTTCTCCATCGGCGTGCCGGTCAGGCACAGGCGATGGCGCGTCTCCAGCCGGCGTACGATCTTCGCGGCCTTGGCCTGCGGGTTCTTGATCGTCTGCGCCTCGTCGAGGATGACGCAGTGATAGCTGTGGGCGCTGAGCACGTGTTCGTCGCGGGGCAGCAGGGGGTACGTCGTCAGTACCAGGTCGTGGTCGGCAATGGCATCGAAGCGCGCCTTGCGATCGGGCCCCTGCAGCGTCAGCACCCGCAGCGTGGGCGTGAAGCGGGCGGCCTCGTAGCGCCAGTTTGCCATCAGGCTAGTCGGTGCGACGACCAGGGCCGGGCGGTCGAGCCGGCCGGCCTGCTGTTCGATCAGCAGGTGGGCAAGGGTCTGCAGGGTCTTGCCAAGGCCCATGTCGTCGGCGAGTAGCGCGCCAAATCCGGTTTCACGCATCAGCTGCAGCCAGGTCACGCCCTGCAACTGGTAGGGCCGCAGCTCGGCCTGCAGCGAATCGGGCAGCTCGACGGGCGCCAGGTCGGCGTGGTCTGTCAGCCGCCGCGCCAGTTCCCGGATGGCTTCGCCACCACGCCAGACCACGCCGTCGTCGAGTGGCTGCAGGCGTGCGGCATCGGTACGACCGAGTCGCAGCGCTGCTTCCGGGTTGTCGGCGCGACCGAACAGGTCGAACAGCGTGACCAGCAGCGGCTTGATCCGCCCGGTCGGCAGTTCCAGCCACTGCGCCTCGGCGGTCTCGACCAGCAGGGTCTCGGCGTCGGGCAGATCTTCCGGGCGCTCGAAGCGGTTGGCCAGTTCGGCCAGCAGCGGGATCAGGTCGATGCGCGTGCCCTCGACATCGATGCCGATGCCCAGGTCGAACCAGCTGCCCTGGTCGTCGATGTCGACCGACACCGTGTCGGCACTGCTGAAACGCAACGTGAAAGCATCGTCCCGTTCGACCTGCCAGCCGTCGGCGACCAGCTGCGGAATCGCTTCGTCGATGAACGTGCGCCACTGGCGTGCGTTCTCGCTGGCCGGCTGCGTGTCGAGGTGGAGTTGTGGCGCGGTGGCCGCGGCGTCTGGCCACAGGCTGAAACCGAAGTCCCGCAGGCGGTGCCAGGCGCTTGTCTCGATATCGACACAGCGATGGATGCGCAGCACGCCCTGCGCATCCGCCATCGATGTCGTCTGTTCGAGCGGCAGGCCGACGCGCTGGCCTGCGTAGTCGAACTCGAGCGTCGCCAACTGGACCAGTCTGCCGTCGTCCGCGCTGCGGCCGCTGCCCAGTCGGACCACGGGTGTCGGCACCTGGTTGCACAGCTCTCGGATGTTGCGCTGTGCCGGCAGCGGTAGGGCAAGATCGGGAAACTCCTGCAGCAGGCGGTCGGCGACGGTATCCGCCATCGTGACCGGTAGCGCGGGTGCCTCGGCCAGCGCCTCGAGCGC
>JAGRGW010000275.1 GCA_020445315.1 Gammaproteobacteria bacterium | reverse complement strand
GAACAGGTTGCCGATGATCTTGCGCTTCTGCTCGGGATCGGAAACGCCCTTGAGTCCCTTCAGGAAACGGTCCTCGGCGTTTACCCGGACGACGTTGACCCCCATGTGCTCGGCGAAGGTCGCCATGACCTGGTCGCCCTCGTTGAGCCGCAGCAGGCCGTTGTCGACGAAGATGCAGACCAGGCGGTCGCCGACCGCCCGGTGCAGCATCGCGGCGACGACCGACGAGTCGACACCGCCGGACAGTCCGAGCACGACACGGCCCTCGCCGACCAGCTCACGCGCCCGCGCGATGCCGTCCTCGATGATGCTGGCCGGGTTCCAGCGCGCCTCGCAGCCGCAGATTTCGAACAGGAAACGTTCGAGGATGCGTCCGCCCTGGCGCGTATGCGTGACCTCGGGGTGGAACTGCAGGCCGTAGAAACCGCGCGACTCGTCGGCCATGCCGGCCAGCGGTGCGTTGTCGGTCGTGCAAATCGCGGTGAAACCCGGCGGCAGTTCCTCGACCCGGTCGCCGTGGCTCATCCAGACGTCGAGCAGGCCATACCCTTCGGGACTGGTGTGATCCTCGATGTCGCGCAGCAGGCGCGAATGGCCGCGCGCGCGCACCTGCGCATAACCGTACTCGTGCTTGTCCGACGTGCCGACACGCCCACCGAGCTGTGCCGCCATCGTCTGCATACCGTAGCAGATGCCCAGCAACGGCACGCCCATGTCGAACACCTGCTGCGGTACGCGCGGGGTGTCGTCGCCGGTTACCGTTTCGGGGCCACCCGACAGGATGATGCCGCGCGGCTGCATCGTCGCCAGCGCTTCCTCGCAGTTGTCGTACGGCCAGATCTCGCAGTAGACGCCTGCCTCACGCACGCGACGTGCAATCAGCTGGGTGTACTGGGAACCGAAATCGATGATCAGGGCGCTGTGCGCGTGGATGTCGGCGGTCATGGAGCCTTCCTGTAACCGGTGCGAAGGCGTTCGCACCATTGCGGGGACGACGACTGGATCGGACCGCTCGCGTCCCGCGCTGCGACGGCCGAAGTCCTCGATCGAAAGGGGCCGGGAGTCATTCCCGGCCGGCTGTCAGTCGCGGCGGTAGTTGGGCGCTTCCTTCGTGATCTGAACGTCGTGCACGTGCGACTCGCGCATACCGGCGTTGGTCACGCGCAGGAACTGCGGCTTCGTACGCATCTCCTCGATCGTCGCGCAACCGGTGTAGCCCATGCTCGAGCGGATACCACCGACCAGCTGGGTGATGACATTGGTCAGCGAACCCTTGTACGGCACGCGGCCCTCGATCCCCTCGGGGACGAGCTTGTCGGTATTCGGGTTGCCGACCTCGTCGCCC
>JAGRGW010000274.1 GCA_020445315.1 Gammaproteobacteria bacterium | reverse complement strand
CCATCACCGAGCAGTGCATCTTCTCTGGCGGCAGGCCATCGAGATAGTCTGCGATATCCTGGTTGCTGACCTTCAGTGCCTCGTCGATCGGCATACCCTTGATGATCTCGGTCAGCGCCGAGCTCGAAGCGATCGCCGACCCGCAGCCGAAGGTCTGGAAACCGGCGTCGAGAATGACGTCGGTGTCCGGGTCCACCCTCAACGTCAGGCGCAGGGCGTCACCGCACGACAGCGAACCCACGTCGCCGATCGCGTTCGCGTCGGTAACCGCGCCCGCGTTGCGGGGCTCAAAAAAGTGTTCTTTTACTTTCTCGGAATAATCCCACATGGTCCTGCTCCCGTTACTCAGGCAGAAAATGATTTGCCGCAGCCGCAACTGGCGGTGGCATTGGGGTTCTCGAACTTGAAGCCACTGCCGTCCATGCTGTCGAGGAAATCGACCTGGACCCCATCGAGCAAGGGGGCACTTGCCGGGTCGATCAGCACCCGGACGTCCCCCATTTCGACGACGATATCGTCCGGCTTCCTGGCCTCTTCCAGCGCCATCCCGTACTGCATGCCGGAGCAACCGCCGCCGGTTACCGAGATTCGAAGTCCCTCGACGGGTGCTTCTGCACCTTCGATGAATCGGCCGATGGCCCGTTGCGCGTTTTCGGTCAGTGTCAGCATGTTTGGTTTCTCCTTGGCAAGTGTCTTGCACAGCGTGTTGTCAAGCACTTTGCAAGGCGTGTGCCACGACTTCGAAAGTGCCCAAATCAACCGGTTGACGGCCGTTTTTCGTTTTCCAGGCACATGTTTTGTCTCGAGCACGACAAACTCGGCGGGCGGCACCGGTCACAAACACGACAAAGGAGAGAGCACCGTGGAACTGTCAGATCTTCAGCCGGGAGACACCGTCTACGCGGCCAGTCATATCTACAACGACGGCAGCATTCCCGGTATTGGCGCTGATGCGCTGATGGCTGCCCCCGGGACCCGCGGAGTCATCATCGAAACCGGACACCTCGAAGACACACCACAACGTAGCGTCTACCTCGTTCGTTTCGAGGATACGGCGCTAAATCTCGGACCGCCGACCGGTTGCTGGCCGGAGGAACTCAGCGTCAGTCGAAAGTAGAGACGACCGGCGTCGTGATCGGCCGGTTGAAGCCCAGGAAGCGTTTCAACCGCCGAGTACGAGTTCGTAGGCCCCGCGCAGCAGTTCAAGTTCAGCCGTTGGCAGGCCACGTGCCTGAGTCAGGTCGACGAACTTCGCATCGATCTGCTCTGCCAGTTCGAACGGCGGGTCCATCGTCGCGATCGCTATGAGCACGATCTGTATTTCTTCCTCGCCGTGCTTCACGGCGTATCGGAATCCTTCCTCCACCTGCAGCCATTCGCGCTCGAAGCCGTAGCGATCCACCAATGCCTGCAGGACGACAACCGGGTGGATGACCGGATCCGGCAGTCGCCCTGAAAGGACGACGGCTGTTTCGGGAAGACAGTCGAACGCGCAGACACTGCCGTGCCCGAACATCAGGAAACGCGTGCGCGCACTGGTGGTCTGCTTGTGGAAGAGAATGGCACGGAAAGACATCGATCGTTTTCCTCGGGTTCACACTTGGTCAAGCGCGCGAAAACCGGTAACGGCGCCGATCACGGCATGGGCAGCAGACGTGCTTCCGACTTGATGTTGTCATCCCGACCCCAGGCACTGACGGCCTCGACGAACCATTGTTTCTTCGCAGGATGCGGTCGGATGATGTCCTGCTCGACGAAAAAGCTGCCATCGGCGTGGAACAGCAAACTGCCGAACTTCATCCCCTTGTCGTCACGCCACTCGCCGACAAGGCTGAAACGACCGTCGGCCGGATCTTTCTCGAGGTGGTAAACAGCATCGACCGGTGGCAACAGCACCAGTTCGTCGTCTTCGAACCCCAGTTTCTCGACCTCGCTGCGTAGCAGGCAATGAATGCGACCTGCGACCTTGGCAATCGCCCGGTAGCGTTCGGTGACCGTTTCGTTCATTGCCACACCCCGTATCGAGCCCGCTGTACCGCACAACCGGGCGATCAGCCCCAGAATTCCTTTGACACCAACAGCCGTTCGACCGGTTGATCGTTCTGCAGATGCTGATCGAAGATCTCGGCAACGTCGTCTTTGCCTACGCCGGCGTACATGATTCCCTCGGGATACACCAGCACCGAGGGCCCCTCGCTACAGGGACCGAGACAGGACGTCGTGCTGACCTGGACCTTGTCGAACAGCTGGCGTTGCTGCAGTTGCCAGAAGAACTCCTCCGCGACCTCGGGCGCCGCCTTGTGACTGCACGCGGGCCGCGGGTGACCCTGCGGGCGGTTTTGAACACAAACGAACACGTGTTTCTGCGGTTTGGGCATCGTCCGCTCCTTCAGGCTTGTGCCGGCATCGCTTCATGGGTGAAGCATTTCTTCGGACAGATGCGCGCACACGACCCGCAACCGATACAGTCCAGTGCATCCTTGAGACTCATGACCATTGCCGTGTCATCCGAGAATCCATCGTCGTCATCGCCATAGTCGTCGTCATCGTAATCGTCCATGGCCTCGAGCCCTTCAACGTCGTCTCGATCGACCAGGTCGAACACGTCACGCGGGCAGACCTTGAAACAGCGGCCGCATCCGATACAGCTCGCCTGGTCAATGCTCATCACGAAGGCCGGGGTATACGCCTCGCCCCCTCTCGTCACACCGGTAATCATGCTCATGCGTGCGCCTCCTCGGCCGCTTTGAACGCCGCTTCCGCGTCCGCCCAGGCCTTGCACGCGTCGTAGGTCGCCTGCGCGATCGCCGGGATTTCCTCGTAGGCAGCCGGCAGCCTGTCCTCGACCAGATCGTGCAACTCGCTCGCCTTCTCGGTGGCGATTCGCTTGGCCTTGCGTGCACTTTTCTGCATCGCCTTCAGTTCCTCGGGTGTCATGCTTCTGTACCTCACATACCGGCTACTTTCGGGTGCTGTCCGACGATCTCGACAGCGACGGACAACAGCTTGTCGGCCTCGTCCTTCATCTTCGACAGCGTCGGAAATCCGAACCTGTGCACGTCGCGCAAGGTGCGATCCATGACCACGAGTTTGCCGACGGTGATCAGCGCACGGCCGAAGCCTTCGTGTGTCAGGTTGATCATCGGCACGGCCATCTGGCCGCACTCCTTCTCGATCATCGCCGAGATGGCGTTGTATAAGGCCTTGACCCGGGACATCGTGATCTCGTCGGGATCACCGATCACGGGAATCTCGCGCTTTTTTTCCTTGGTCAGGACGAACGGTTCCAGGATCCTTTCGACCGGCCAGTTGTCGTAGGTGCCATAGGTGTCCACGGCCCGCATCTGGCGAACCATTTCCTTCGCGAAATCGGTTTCCAGCACCGGATCGTCTTCGCTGATCGCCAAGGCTGCTTCACTCATGTTCAACTCCCGCTGTGTTACCTGTAACGAACGGCACAGGCGCCCCGCCTGCAAGCCGCAGTAAATGCATTTCGTACCGGCGCCCGGATGCCCCACGTTCGACGATGAACCGGACGAGGCCAAACCCCAGGCCCAGGCCCACCAGTGCGATGGCCGCCTGCCCCAGGGCACCCGCCTCTACCGCGTCGGCCAGCGTGACGGCTGCCAGCATCGATACCAGGGGCAGCAGGTAGACCAGCAGCGACGCACCGACGAGCACGCTGTCCGGTACGCCGACGACGACCTGGTCTCCCGCACGCGCGCCGAGGGTGTTCGGCAGTCTGAAGCGGTTGCGGCGCACACCGAACATCCTGGCCAGCACCGATGTCGTACAGCTGTTGCTCGCACAGTGGCCACAGGCGCTCCGCGCCATCGTCTCGATCAACAGCGTGCCGTTCCCGGCTTCGATGACGGTTGCCTGTTCCTCGAGCATCGCCTATTCGTCCCAGCCTTCGGCTTCCATGCGGTCGAATCGCGACGGGTCCGCCGGTTGCACGGCGGCAACGGCCTTGGCCAGCCAACTGCTCGGCCCGTCGCGTAGTTCCTGCTGCAGAGACTCGAGCAGATCACCGATCTCGGCGCCGGGCGAGACCTTGACCGGCTGGATACCGCGCGCCTTCAGTTGCGAAATCGCCGACGCACCCACGGCCTGACTGTAGACGGCGATGCAGCCGTCGAGGGCCTCGATCTTCGTCGCCAACTTGTCTTCATTGCCGTCCATCTGCAGCGCCCCGAACTCGTTCGCCTCGACGAACA
>JAGRGW010000273.1 GCA_020445315.1 Gammaproteobacteria bacterium | reverse complement strand
GTGATCAGGAAGATGACACCGATACCGCTGGTCGAGTTGGCCGTGCGCGGCAGCACGAAGATACCCAGCACCATGGCCGCGATGACAGCAACCAGGTAGGCCATCGGCGGCACGCCGATCGCCATCGACACGAGCGCCATCAGCGCGCTGAAGCCGAGTGTGGCCGACAACAGCAGGTAGGTGTTCTTGAGAACCTTATTACTGGAGACGGCAGACTCGCTGCCGTGGGCGATAACATTCTCGTAACGATTCATTGCAAAGTGCCTCCCGGGCAGTTGTTGCTTGCATTCACGATCTCGGACCGGTCACCCGGTGCGAAAGTTTCCGCAAGGATACCGGACACGTCGGGGCAGTCAAACGCGCCTTCAAGCCGGGAAGGCTGTTGAGTTGTGAGGAAATTCGGGTATATTGCGCGGCTTCGCTCGGAGGGGTGGCAGAGCGGTTGAATGCAACGGTCTTGAAAACCGTCGTGGGTTAACGCCCACCGTGGGTTCGAATCCCACCCCCTCCGCCATTATTCAATAATAACAAAAAGTTACAAAGTTTTTCGGATACTCTTTCGAGTTTTTGGCCGGGAACGGTCGTGCGCCGGCACCGCATCAAGCCCACAGCGTCCGAAATAACTTCGTTCAGATGCGTTTGTTTCGTCTGCAACAGTTCGGTTTTTTCGAAGCTTTTAACGAAAAAAACGTCGCGAAATGGCATCGATGGAGCGCCGTTTTCGGGGGAATGCCCGCCCTAACCCGTCATCCATACGCAGCACAACGGAGATCGGGGATCTTCCTGCAGCATGCTGCCAGCCCGACGAGATTCCCGCTTTCGCGGGAATGACGGGGGAAAAAGCGGAAACGACGACCTTCCTTCGTCATCCCGGACGCAGCGCAGTGGAGATCCGGGATCTTGCCGCAGCATACCGCCAACCCGACGGGATTCCCGCTTTCCGGCGAATGACGGGGGAAAGGCGGAAACGACGACCTTTCTTCGTCATCCCGGACGCAGCGCAGCGGAGATCCGGGATCTTCCCGCAGGATACCGCCAACCCGACGAGATTCCCGCTTTCGCGGGAATGACAAAGAGGATGTGGGAATGACGAGGGGGCGCAGGCACAGCGGATCCCGAACAACCAACCATCCCCCTGCGCTGCATCAACAACGGTAACGCCATCCGCAGCTAATCTTGCCCTGAGACCTGTTGCCTTCCCCGAGCGCCATGTCTGTAACAGAGAACGGACCCGGGGTCGCAACGGCCCTGACCCACAGTGACCCCATCGCCCCGGTGATCTTCGGGGTGACGCTGATCCTTATCGCGGCGCTGATCGGCCGCCACCTCGCGCGGCGCACCAACCAACCCTCTGTCCTCGGCGAGCTGTTGATGGGCCTGCTGCTCGGCAACGTGCTGGCCTGGAGCGGTTACGAGCTGATGCTGGTGCTGCGCGAAGGCACGGCCGTCATGGACATGACCGAGCTGGCCATGGCGGGAGCCGACTGGGAGAGCGCGGCGGTCAGCGTGCTCGGCAGCGATGCGGCGACCAATTTCCTGGCGATGCTGAAGGGTCCACACGGCGGTGAATACCTGCAGGTGGCGCACGCGGTCGACGTGCTGTCACGTTACGGTGTCATCTTCCTGTTGTTCCACGTCGGGCTCGAGACCAGCCTCGCCGAACTGCGCAACGTCGGCGGTGATTCGATCCGGGTGGCCGTGCTCGGCGTCGCCGCACCGTTCGCGCTCGGCTTCCTCGCGTCGTGGCTGCTGTCATCGGCCGGCAACCACGAACAGCACCTGTATCTCGGTGCGACCCTCGGCGCGACCAGCATCGGCATCACGGCACGCGTGCTGCAGGACATCAACCGCAGCCAGTCGGGCGAGGCCCGGATCATCCTCGGCGCGGCCGTCATCGACGACATCCTCGGCCTGGTCATGTTGGCGATCGTCACCGGTATCGTCGTGACCGGCACGCTGCAACTCGGCGAGGTTGCCCAAACGATCGCGCTGGCGACGCTGTTCATCGGTGCGGCGCTGGCGCTCGGGCCTTACGTGATCCGCTTCCTGGTATGCCTGCTCAAGCGCTTCGACGAGGTCGAGGCCAAGATCTTCATCTCTTTCGTGTTCGTCATGACCCTGGCCTGGGCCGCGTCGTCGGTCGGCCTGGCGACCATCATCGGTGCATTCGCCGCCGGCGTGCTGGTCACCGACGACCAGTTCCACCCATGGAACTGTGAAAACTGCCGCAAGTACTCGATCCGCGAACTGTTCATGCCGATCGAGGCCATCCTGGTGCCGATCTTCTTCGTGCTGATGGGTATGCAGGTCAAGCTCGAGGCGTTCTTCGATCCCGACGTGCTGCTGCTGTCCGCCGCGCTGATCCTGGCCGCCGCGATCGGCAAGCTGGTGTCGGGCCTGGGCGTACGGCAGAAGGGCCTGCGTCGTCTCGTCGTCGGGGTCGGTATGTTGCCGCGCGGCGAGGTCGGGCTGGTGTTTGCGTCGATCGGCCGCAGCCTCGGCGTGGTCAGCACCGAGATATTCTCGGCCATCGTGCTGATGGTCATCGTGACCACATTCGCGACCCCGCCGTGGCTGAAGGCCTTGTTTGCCAACGAGTCGCCCGCGGGTGATGTCGAACCTGTCCGCGTGGAGGCGGACGATTGATCATCAAAAATGATCCAAGCAATGCCCAGCGGGAATTGCGCCCTACGATTCTGCGCCCTACGAACCCCGATCACAGGTTGCCGCATTACCCTTGTCAGCCTGGGTCTGATGCGGCTTACTGTCATCTCAACAACAACAAGCAAAAGGAAATTGCACGATGGTTTTTCTCGATTGCCAGCCTGGCGACCTC
>JAGRGW010000272.1:1010-4695 GCA_020445315.1 Gammaproteobacteria bacterium | reverse complement strand
CGGCGCAGTTGCGCGGACAGCCGGACACGGCCATCTTGAACTTGTGCGGCATCCAGGAGCCCCAGGTCAGTTCCTCGAGTTTGACCCCGAGGCCGGTCGAGTTCTGCGTGCCGAAGCGACACCAGGTCTTGCCGGCACAGGTCTTGACGGTCCTGAGCGCCTTGCCATACGCATGCCCGCTGACGAACCCGGCATCTGACAGGTCTTTCCACATCGCCGGCAGGTCCTCCTTCTTGACGCCGAACAGGTCGATGCGCTGGCCACCGGTGACTTTCATCTCGGGGACCTTGTACTTGTCCGACACGTCGGCGATCGCGCGCAGGTCATCTGCGGTGCAGAGCCCGCCAAACATGCGCGGCACCACGGAATAGGTGCCGTCCTTCTGGATATTGCCGTGCGCACGCTCGTTGATGAAACGCGACTGCGCGTCGTCCTCGTACTCGTCCGGCCAGTTTGCCAGCAGGTAGTAGTTCAACGCCGGCCGACAGCTGGCGCAGCCGTCCGGATTCTTCCAGTCCATCGCTTCGCGTACGGCCTCCATCGACTTCAGCTGGCCGTGCTTGATCGCCGTGATGACCTCGTCATGACTGTGCTCGGTACAACCACACATGCCTTTCTTGCTCGGCGCCTTGTCGTAGCCCTCGCCTACCGTGCCGGCGAGGATCGCCTCGACGAGTCCGGTGCAGGAGCCGCAGGAACTCGAGGCCTTGGTGTGCGCGCGCACGTCCTCGAGCGTGAACAGCCCTTTCCTGGTTATCGCATCGACGATGTCACCCTTGCAGACGCCATTACAGCCGCAGATCTCGGCACTGTCCGGCAGCGCCATCGTGCTCGCCGTCGCGTCGCCATGACCGGCGTCACCGAGATCGTGCTGCCCGAACAGGATCGTGCTGCGAAACGCCGAGATATCGGTGCCTTCCCGCAACAGCGTGAAATACCAGGTGCCATCCATGGTGTCGCCGTACAGCACGGCGCCCTTGATCCGGTTGTCGCGGATGACGAGCTTCTTGTAGATCCCCTGCGACGGGTCCTGCAACACCAGGGTCTCGTCGCCCTCGCCCTCGTTGAACTCGCCGGCCGAGAACAGGTCGATGCCGGTGACCTTGAGCTTGGTCGACGTGACCGAGCCCTCGTAGCGCGCTATGCCCATCTCGGCGAGGTGGTTCGCGGCCACTTTGGCCTGCTCGAACAGCGGCGCGACCAGGCCGTAACAGAGGCTGCGGTGCTGCACGCATTCGCCGACCGAGTAGATCTTCGGGTCGTAGGTCTGCATCGTGTCGTTGACGACGATACCGCGCTCGCAGTGCAGGCCGGCCTGTTGTGCCAGTTCGATATTCGGGCGGATACCGACGGCCATCACGACGAGGTCGGCGTCGACCGTCGAGCCGTCGGCAAAGCGCACGCCGGTGACCCGGTCGTCGCCCAGGATTTCCGCGGTCTGCGCCTCCATCAGGAACGTCATGCCACGCTGCTCCAGGGACGCCTTCAACAGCGCCGAGGCCGGCTTGTCGAGCTGGCGCTCCATCAGGCTGTCGAGCAGGTGCACGACGGTCACCTCCATACCCTGCTTGATCAGGCCGTACGCGGCCTCGAGCCCGAGCAGGCCGCCGCCGATAACCACGGCCTTCTTGTGCTGCCGCGCAGCGGCGAGCATGGCATCGACATCGGCAATATCGCGGTAACCCATAACGCCGGCCTTGTCATGCCCCGGCACCGGGATGATGAACGGGTTCGAACCCGTCGTGATCAGGAGCCGGTCGTAGTCGGCCAGCTTGCCGTCACGCGTCGTCACCTGCTGCTTGACCCGATCGATCTGGGTCACGGGGTCGCCGGTAACGAGATCGATCCCGTTCTCGGCATACCATTCTCGGCTGTTGAGAATGATGTCGTCGATCGTCTTCTCGCCGGCCAGCACCGGCGACAGCATGATGCGGTTGTAGTTCGGGTGCGGTTCGGCCCCGAACACCGTGATCTCGTAGCGGTCGGGATTGATCTTCAGCAGCTCCTCGAGCGTGCGCACGCCCGCCATGCCGTTTCCGATCATTACCAGTTTCTGTTTCATTGTGTCTGCCTCTTTACAATCTTGATGGCACGCACGCGAGTGTCAGCTCACCTGCTTCGTCACGCTCTCGACACGGTCCGCCGGCTCTGCACTGGCCGGCAAGCCGAACCCCGCGACGTAGTCGGCATAGGCCTCCGCTTCGAAACACCGCCCGTCCATGAATCGGTCCGGGCCCATCTCGATTGGCGTTCCGGACACATCCAGAACCCAGGCGCTGTCATGCTGGCCCTCGACCTTGTAGTCCTGCTTCGGGCTGGCCAGGCCAAGCGTGTCGGCCGCCGCGCGATAAACCTCCGGCTGGTAGACGGACTCGGCGATGGCCTCCGGTTTTGCGATCTCGTCAACCTGTCCCCAGCGCTGCATCTGCGACAGGAACCAGACGGCGTGCGAGCGCCACGGGAAGTTCGCCGCATTGCGATGGAAGATGTTGTAGTCGGGCGCCGCGCGCGGGCTCTCGTCGGACGAGAACTGCAGTGTCCCCGTCAGTGATTTCTCCAATACATCGACCGGCGCGTTGACGTAACGCCCGTGGCTCAACAGTTCACAGGCTTCGCGCCGGTTGGCTGGGTCGTCGAGCCACTGGCACGCCTCGAGCAGCGCCGTGATCACCGCTTCGTGGGTGTTCGGGTTGGCCTGCGCCCAATTGCGCGTGACCGCGAACACCTTTTCCGGGTGGTTGTTCCAGATGTCGTAACTGGTGACCAGCGTGCGGCCAAGCCCCTCGGTCACGGCGTAGGTGTTCCAGGGCTCACCGACGCAGCAGCCGTCGATCATGCCCGCGCGCAGGTAATGACCGACCTGCGGTGGCGGCACCACGGTCAGGCGTACGTCGTTGTCCGGGTCGATACCGGCATCGGCCATCCAGTACCGCAACAGGTAGTTGTGCGACGATTGCGGGAACACGACGGCAAAGGTCATCTTCGGTCGGCCCGCCGCCTTGTCCTGGTCGATGACCGCTTTCAGCGCACGCGCAGAACCCGCAGCCGAATCGATGTCGTCGACGCCGGTCGCGACCATGCGACCATAGAGCTGTTTCGACACCGTGATCGCGTTGCCGTTCAGATCGAGACTCATCGCCGTGACCATCGGCTGGCCATGTCGCCCGTCGAGCGCTGCAGCCAGCGGCATCGCCGCCAGCATCTGGGCGCCGTCGAGCATGCCGGTGCTGACCTTGTCGCGGACGTTGGCCCACGACGACTCGCGCGAAAGCTCGACGTTGAGTCCCTGCCTGGCGAACAGGCCGCGCTCCTTTGCCACGACCAGCGGCGCGCAGTCGGTCAGCGGAACGAAGCCCAGCGCCAGGTCGGTCTTTTCCAGGTGGCGCGTCGTCCCGGCGCCGCCCTTGCCGGTCGGTAACTGGTAGACGTTGGCAGCAGCCGGCTGAGGCGCGGGCGCTGCCGGCTTTTCCATTGCCTTGGCCGGGTTGCTGTGGCGCTCGTGCAGGAACTTGACGACCTCGGCACGGTAATGGTTGAACGCCGGGTCCTCGGCCAGGGCGAGCCGGTCACGCGGGCGCTCGAGGTTGATGTCGAGGATCTCGCCAACGGTGGCCGAGGGGCCGTTGGTCATCATGATAATGCGGTCCGACAGCAGCACGGCCTCGTCGACGTCGTGCGTGATCAT
>JAGRGW010000272.1:0-982 GCA_020445315.1 Gammaproteobacteria bacterium | reverse complement strand
TCAGCGAGTCCTGCATGTGCGTGCGGGTCAGCGAGTCGAGCGCGCCGAACGGCTCGTCCATCAGCAGCACCTTCGGTTCCATCGCCAGCGCGCGGGCGATGCCGACGCGCTGCTTCATCCCGCCGGAGATCTCGTCCGGCTTGCGATCAAGCGCATGCGACATGTGCACCAGTTCGAGGTTGTGCCGCGTCCATTCGTCGCGCTCGGCCTTACTCTTGGTCTTCTTGAAGACCTGGTCCACGGCCAGCCGTACGTTGTCGTAGACCGTCAGCCACGGCAGCAGGGAGTGGTTCTGGAAGATCACGGCACGATCGGGCCCCGGGTCACCGACCTCCTTGTTCTCCAGCAACACGCCTCCCGCGGTTGCCTTCAACAGGCCGGCGACGATGTTGAGCACGGTGGACTTGCCGCAACCCGAGTGACCGATCAGCGAGATGAACTCACCCTGGTCGACTTTCAGGCTGACGTCCTTGAGCACGTTCAGCGGCCCGTTGTCGGTCGGGAAAGTGATACTGATGTGGTCGATATTGAGACAACTGTTCATGACAAACTCCTCGATTCCCGGCAGCCGCTCAGCGCAGCACCGCGTTCTTGTCCCATGAGAACGCCCGCTGCAGCATCAACATGCCGCGATCGAGCAGGAAGCCGATCAGGCCGATCACCAGCACGGCAACCATGATCCGGGCCAGCGAGTTGGAGCTGCCGTTCTGGAACTCGTCCCAGACGAACTTGCCCAGCCCCGGGTTTTGCGCCAGCATCTCGGCCGCGATCAGCACCATCCAGCCGATGCCGAGCGACAGGCGCATGCCGGTGAACATCATCGGCAGTGCCGACGGCAGGATGATCTTCAGGGTCTTGGTGAACCAGTTCAGACGCAGCACTCGGCTGACGTTGATCAGGTCCTTGCTGACGCCGGAGACACCGACCGCGGTATTGATGATCGTCGGCCACAGGCAACACAGGGTCACGGTGATCGCCGAGT
>JAGRGW010000271.1:495-3460 GCA_020445315.1 Gammaproteobacteria bacterium | reverse complement strand
GGCAGCCTGTTCATCGGCGACGACGGCCAGGAATACAAGGCGTTCAACTCCAAGGACGGCCACGGCATGGTCATGCTGCAGCAGTCCGGCGTCGGTATCGCCATCATCACCGGCAGGACCTCCGAGGTCGTGCGCATCCGCATGGAGAGCCTCGGCATCCAGCGCGTCTACCAGGGCAAGCGCGAAAAGCGCCCCGCTTACGAGGAACTCAAGCAGGCCACCGGCCTGGACGACGCCGAGATCGCCTATGTCGGCGACGACGTCGTCGACCTGCCGGTCATGACCCGGGTCGGGCTGGCCATCGCCGTCCAGGACGCGCACCCGCTGGCCAAGCAGCACGCCCACTGGGTCACCCCCAGCGGCGGCGGCCGCGGCGCCGCGCGCGAGGTCTGTGAACTGATCATGGATGCGCAGGGCACCCTGCCCGCGGCATTGCAGCACTACCTCGACTGATGCTGTCGCCGGCCCGGCTGTTCGCCCTGCTGGCCGTGCTCGCGGTCGCGACGGGCAGCTGGCTGTGGCCCGACCGACCCCAGCCGCGCCCAACCAATGCCATCAGTGATATCGGCGAACGCGTCGTCGACTATCGCATCAAGGGCTTCGACGTCACCCGCATGCAAGCCGGCGGTGCACCGGCCAACCGCCTGCATGCCGAACTGCTGGAGCACTTCAGCGACGACGACAGCTCCGTGCTGACCCAACCGCGACTGGTCGTCTACGGCAACGCCGACGCACCGCCCTGGCAGATCGACGCCGCCAGTGCACTGGTGCCGCCCGACGGCGAAGTGGTCGACCTGCGCGGCGACGTCCTGATCGTGCGCGAGGCCCATGCGCAGCGCCCGCCGATGCGTATCGAGACCCGCGACCTGCGCGTCCGGCCGGACGAGGACTTTGCGGAAACGCGCGAACGGGTTAGGGTGCACAGCGGTAACGACTGGATCGACGCAGTCGGCATGGAAGCCTGGTTGCGCCCGCCCTCTCGGATCAAGTTTCTTTCCCAGGTCAGGGGCAGCTATGCACCGCTATAACCTTCTACTGGCACTGGTACTGCTGGCACCCGGCGTGCCGGCGCTCGAATCGGACCAGCAGCAGCCGATCGAACTGTCGGCCGACTTCGCCGATATCGACGAATCCCGGGGGGTCAGCGTCTACAAGGGCAACGTCGACATCCGCCAGGGGACCATTCGCCTGCAGGCCGACGTCGTGACCGTCCACCACGAGGACCGGCGTCCGTCGAAGATGATCGCCGAGGGCGGCCCGGTCCAGTTCACCCAGGACACCGAGACGGGCCCGGTCAAGGGTCGCGCCAAGCGCGCCGAGTACGAGGTCAACACCGAAAACCTGGTCCTCATCGGCGATGCCGTCGTCGTGCAGAACAACGACACCATGCGCAGCGACCGCATCCTCTACGATCGCGTGCGCTCGGTGGTGCGGGCCGGCGCGGCGGCCCAGGGCAAACAGCGCGTGCGCATCACGATCCAGCCGCCGGCGCGTTGAACGGCCGCCGTGACAGCACATCGATGAGCCGACTGGCTGCGCACGACCTGGTCAAGGCCTACCGCGGGCGCCGCGTGGTCAACGGCGTATCGCTGCACCTCGACGAAGGTGAAATCGTCGGCCTGCTCGGCCCCAACGGCGCCGGCAAGACAACCACTTTCTACATGGTCGCCGGGCTGGTGCCGGTGGATCACGGGCGGGTCACGCTGGGCGACGACGACCTGACCGAACGCGCCATGCACGCGCGCGCGAGGCTCGGCCTCGGCTACCTCGCCCAGGAACCCTCGATCTTTCGACGCCTGAACGTGGCGCAGAACATCCTGGCCGTGCTGGAGACCCGCCCCGAGCTGAGCCGCACGGCGCGCGAGACCACCTGCAGCGAACTGCTGCAGGAGTTCGGCATCGAGTCGCTGCGCGACAGCATGGCGATCAGCCTGTCCGGCGGGGAGCGCCGGCGCCTGGAAATCGCGCGCGCGCTGGCCGCGGAACCCCGCTTCATCCTGCTCGACGAGCCGTTCGCCGGCATCGACCCGATCTCGGTCGTCGACATCCAGCGGATCATCGGCCAACTCGCCGAGCGGGGCATTGGCGTGTTGATCACCGATCACAACGTGCGCGAGACGCTGGGCATCTGCCAGCGCGCCTACATCATCAGCGAGGGCCGCGTGCTGGCCCAGGGGGAACCGAACGAAATTCTCGAAAACACCGACGTGCGGGCGGTGTATCTCGGAGAGCATTTCCGTCTTTGACGGCGCTGTCAAGTTCCCGCGAATCCAGCCGACGGCATGTGCTGACAGTCATCAAAAAGGGCGAAAAAGTGCTTGCATTACCCCCCTTGCAGTTGCGCTAGAATGAAGTCATGCAAGTGACTAACAAAATTCGTACCAGCAAATAGCCGCATGAAGCCCACCATCCAGCTGCGACTGGGCCAACACCTCACGATGACGCCTCAGCTGCAGCAGGCTATCAAGCTGTTGCAGCTGTCGACGCTCGACCTCAAGCAGGAGATCCAGGAAGCCCTGGATTCCAACCTGATGCTCGAGACGGAGGAAGAAGGTTCCCGGCGTGACCAGGCCGATGCCGCCGACAGCAAGAGCGGCGACGATGGGCTGAACGGCAGCAGCTCGCACGAAGACAAGGCCAACGAACGCAACGACCCGAACAACGAGTCCGAGATCAAGATCGAGAGCGAGGCCATGCCGGACGAGCTGCCGGTAGACACGGTCTGGGACGATTTCTACGACAGCGTGCTGCCGGCCACCTCGGGCAGCAGCGCGGCCTCCGACGAGGGGCACGATTTCCTCAGCCAGCAGAGTACCGGCGAATCCCTGCACGACCACCTGATCTGGCAGATGCAGCTGACCCCGTTTTCGCTGGTCGACCGCGCGATCGCCGAGGCGATCATCGACGGCGTCGACGAAGACGGGTACCTGAAGACGGCGCTCGACGACATCGTCGTCTCCATCGA
>JAGRGW010000271.1:0-428 GCA_020445315.1 Gammaproteobacteria bacterium | reverse complement strand
CGCGACCTGCGCGAATGCCTGCTGATCCAGCTCAGGCAACTGCCCGAGGACGTCGCCTGGCGGCAGTTCGCCATCGTGCTGATCGACCAGTTTTTCGATTCACTGGCGCAGCAGGACGAAACCCAGATGCGGCGCAAGCTCAAGCTCGACGGCGACGAGTTGATGTCGGTCATCCACCTGATCCGTTCGCTCAACCCGCGCCCCGGCACCTCGGTCGCGCAGCAGGCGCCCGCCTACATCGAGCCCGACGTGTTCGTCTACAAGCACAACAACCAGTGGCGCGTGGAGCTGAATCCGGACGCGGCACCCAAGCTGCGCGTCAACGCGCAGTATGCCGGCATGATCCGGCGCGCCGACAACAGTGCCGACAACGTGACGATGAAGAACCACCTGCAGGAGGCGCGCTGGTTCATCAAGAGCCTGCAGAG
>JAGRGW010000270.1 GCA_020445315.1 Gammaproteobacteria bacterium | reverse complement strand
CGACCAAGGGGTTCCGTTGCCGGAAAGGGTATCGGCGATCGCGATCTCGAAACCCAGTTCGGGTCCGTCACCGGCGGTCGTGACATCCTGGACCAGGCGATCGGCGTCGGGCACCCGGCCGGCACCGCCCAGGTAGCGTGGTGCCACGACCAGCGGAAAGCGCCACTCCCAGGCGCCGCCGTCAAGCCAGGCGAGCGGCTGGTCGATCGTGATCTCGGCCACGATGTCCTCGCCCGGCGGAATGTTCCCGAGTTGTTGCGTAAACAGGCTGCCGCGCTCCTGCTCCAGCAGCCCGGCCGAGCGGCCTTGGACCATGGCCTGCTCAAATCGGGACCGCGCTTCTTCGAGCGTATCGACCTCGCCGACGACCCGACGCGAGCCGATGGTAAATGCGAACCCGGAGACGGCGCCGTCATGGGGCAACGGCAGCGCATAGGTCACAACGAGCGGTTCGTTCCAGGGATTGGCGAACCACTGCTCGAGGATTACCCGCGCAAATCCGCCGCAGGCACGTGCCCGGAGACGGGTTGCACGCAGGGGCAGGTCCCGCGTGCCGTCGTTGGTAAACAGGCGCGCACCGTTGGACGGCACGGCTGGGTATCTTTCGGCTGCTAGCGTCATTTTCCTTACTCCTTGGGTCCACCCAATGCGGCCCTTCACCCTGTTAACGGTGCAGCTTCGAAAACGTGACATTCTCTCCGTACAGGCTAATCAGAAGCAGGCAGACACGAAGTTTCCTGCCGTCGGAAAGGCTCTTGCGCTGAGCACTCGCGAACGCTGGCGGCAGATGCGCGTCGAACCAATGAAAGCAGGTACACGATCGATTTCACTCTGCGGCGCCTCAATCCCCTCCCACCGATGAACCCTCCCAAACGAAGTTTGCCACCGACAGTATCGTTTCGCCGTTCCACCGGTACGCCACCAGTGGACCACCCTTGGCCACGCTGTAATCGACACATCCGATGTTGGATGACAAAGGCCCGACTTCGCCTTCCAGCCAGTAGTGCCCGAGGATGACCGGCGGTTCGCTGACAGCATAGTCGACGAGGTGCGCACCACCGATGTCGTGGTGCGGCACCTGGTCCCGGTGACTCTCGGGCCCCATGTAGGCCTCACGGAACGTCTCGGCGGTCTCATCCCACCACCGGACCCGGATGGCCTCGCGGGGATTGCCCTCCTTGTCGTAATAGACGTGACCGATCGGCAGGGCCACCTCCTTGCCCTTGAGCAGGGTTTCGACTGCCTCGTACTCCCACGTGCCCTTGGTTGCCGCCGCCTCGAGCATCGTCGGCGGTACGTATGGTGCCGTCGGGTATGCTGCCACCACGCGTTCGATCCACTCACGGTCCCAGCAGGCGTGGATGATCCGCAACCCATCCATGTCCAGCCATAACGGCATTGTCTTGAACCAGTCGATGACATCGCGGTACCCGGCAGAATCGTCTGCGTAGGCGTCGAGGAAGGCCTGGTGCTGGCCTTGATTCTTCGGCGTGTGCGGACGCAGGTAGTCGCCCGTGTCGCCGTCCGGCGTCGCGTAAGCGATGGCGTTGAACTCGTGGTTACCCATGACAATCCGGGCGGTGCCGGCATCTGTCATGCGGCGCACGATGTCGACGACCTCGCGTTGTGCGGGTCCCCGGTCGACGAGGTCGCCGACAAAAACCGCAGTCCGCGATGCGTGGCGGTAAACGCCGTCCTGGCGTTCATAACCCATCTTCTCGAGCAGCGCCTTCAGCGGTTCGGCGTATCCGTGAATGTCTCCGATGATGTCGTATCCCATTGCGTCCTTCTCCCTGGTCAGCCAGCCTGGCCCGCGGCCACTTCACCAATGGCACGCAATTCGCGTTCGAGCAGTGCCAGGACCGACTCTAACGGGTAGTGCTCGTACCGCTGTGGATCGTAGTCGCGCGAGACGAGCCGGTCACCCGACAGCCGCAGGGCGAACTTGCGCAGGCTCAGCGTCTCGTACTGCGAATGCGGGCGTCCGGCGATGGATTCTGCCCGCTCCCGGTCGAGCGAGGCCGCCTGGAGGTCCAGCGACTTGCCGTCGCCGAACATCGATTCATGGTGATCCTCGATCAGCACCACGTAAACGGGCAGCCCATCCTCACCGGCCCCTTTCAAGCGACTGGCCAGGCTTGGGTGGCGCCCGCTGTCGGCCGGCCGCCCTTTCCCCTGGTTTTCGGCCCAGGTCGGGAACGGACCTTTGGGCGCAGGGGGCAACGGGGGCGGTGGCGGGTCGAGCTCGTCGACCGGCACGACCTCGGTGGCATACTGCCGGAAGATCTTCTGGTGAAAGTAGTCGTACCCCTCGGTACCCGGTGGAAAGAAGGACCAGGGACCGGTGGCGCGCTGGTCCGCGAACAG
>JAGRGW010000269.1 GCA_020445315.1 Gammaproteobacteria bacterium | reverse complement strand
GGAGCAGGCGGACACGCTGGATCGCGATGTCGTCGTTCGCTGGCCCGTGGCTCGCGAGAACGGCCATCTGGCCCTGGATGCGGCGCGAATGATGCCGGATCGACGGTTCGCTGATGAAGCGGCCTACGGCATCCTTTCAATCACGCCGCCTGTTGAGACTGGTGCCAGCCAGGTGGTCCCGCGGGACCTGGTTCTGCTGATCGACACGAGTGGCTCCATGAGCGGGCCGCCGCTGGAACAGGCCAAGGCCGTCGCCACCGCGGTAGTCGAGACACTCGGTGACCGGGACCATCTCGAGATGGTCGAGTTTTCCAGCAGGCCGAGACGCTGGCGCGCATCACCCGAGCCGGCCACGCGGGAAATGGTCGAGCAAGCAAAGGACTGGCTCGCGAAGCTCAGTGCAGGTGGTGGTACCGAAATGGTGTCGGGACTGTGGGAAGCACTGCGTCCCCGGCGCCTCGGTGCGCAACGCCAGGTCGTCCTGATCACAGATGGCCTCGTGGGTTTCGAGAGCGACGTCGTTCGGACCATCCGCGACGCCCTGCCGCAAGGTTCGCGGGTCCACAGCGTTGGGGTAGGGGCGGCGAGCAACCGGTCGCTGACGGCGCCGAGTGCCCGCGCCGGACGCGGCGTGGAGGTCCAGGCCGGCTTTGGCGGTGAACGGGAAGCAGCGATTGAAAAACTGGTATCCCGTCTCGCCGCGCCGCTGGTGACGGACCTGGTCATTGCGGGCGATGCCGTGGTCGATCTCGCACCACGGGCCTTGCCCGATCTCTACGTGGGAGCACCGTTGCGGGTGGCGGCCAGGCTCAGGCCGGAGGGTGGCCATATCGTCGTATCAGGGCAGACGCCTGCGGGTGCCTGGCAACATGAGATCGTAGTGGCGCCGATGGGCGTTGTGGCGGGTTCGGATTCGTTTGCGAAGTACTACGCGAGGGAACTCGTGGAGGACCTGGAAATCGACCTGGCTGCCGGTGGCCCACGGTCAGAGATCGATGCGCGCATACGGCAGATCGGATGCGATTTCCAGATTGCCACGCGTTTGACCGCTTGGGTGGCTGTCGCCGAAGAGCCGGATGTCGATCCGCGCAAACCGTTCCGACGTGTCCGTCAACCGCAGCAGCTGCCGTATGGATTGTCTGCCGAGGGACTGGGACTGCCATCTTTCTTCTCGCCCGATGGTGGTGCCGAAATGGTCCTTTCGTTAGACAGCCCCCTGGGAAGTGCATCGCTGCCGCGCATGAGCAGTAGGAGCCTCGAAACGATTGACCTCCCTGATCTGTATCTCGACAGCGAAAGCCCGGAAATGGAGAAGCGACAGAGCCCTCCACGGGTTCGCCTCGTGGCGCGTCTTGCCAGGCGTACGAACGACACCTGGATCTTTGTGATCGACGTGGTCGACGGTGACTTCGAGTGGCAACTGCCGGAGCGGGTCGAGGTCCTCTGGTCGAATGCCCGGACTTCGGCCGGTAGTGTGCTCGAAGAGCAGACCACGGCCCCGGGGCCTGTTTCGGCTGGCGCGACAGTCCGGCTCGTGCTGCAACTGCCCGCCGATACACCGCAGGAGCAACCCGAGAGACTGGTGTTGACGTCGGTGCTTTACGGCAAGCGCAGGATCAAGGTCGAGGGATGAAGCGTTGATGGACCTCGACATCTACCTGGAAGGCATTCAGGCGCGTGACGAACAGGCCTTCGCTGCCTGGCTGGCCGGAGCCGAGCCGGCCGTCAGGCGCAGTCTCCGCCCGTTTGCGTCCAGCGTCGATGTCGAGGCCGTGATTCAGGAAGCGCTGTTGCGTGTTTGGGTATTGGCGCCGAAGCATTCGCCGGACGGCAAGACGAACAGCCTGGTGCGGCTGGCCGTCAGGATTGCACGAAACCTGGCGGTCGACGAGGCGAGGCGGATGAACCGTCTCGTCGACTTTGACGATACGGACGTTTCGACCGACGCCTTGCATGGAACAGACAGTTTTCCAGACTCTCTGCTCCACCGCCTTGTCCGATTCTGTATGGACCAATTGACCGGCAAACCGCAACTCGCGTTGCAGGCGCGGCTGACCGCGGAAGGTGAGTCCGATACGCAACTGGCGATGCCGCTCGGCATGGCCGTCAATACGTTCCGCAAGAACGTGTCACGTGCCCGCAAAGCCGTTCGCCAGTGCCTCGAGGACCGGGGGATCAAATTGCAGGAGTATCTCTAGTGCCCGACAACGACCGAGAACTGCTGATCGAAGCCGTGGCGAGTACCTGGCGTCCCCGTGACCCTTACGGCCGAATCGAAAGCCACCCGGGCTGGCATGACCTTGACGATAGCGGGCGCCAGGAAGCCTACGAAGTGGCCGCCCTGGCCCGGGCCATGG
>JAGRGW010000268.1 GCA_020445315.1 Gammaproteobacteria bacterium | reverse complement strand
CCGGCGGCATGGGCGCCTACTCACCCGCGCCCGTGGTCACCGACGACGTCTATCGCCGCATCATGCGGGAGGTCATCGAACCGACCGTGGCCGGGATGGCCTCGGAGGGACTGCCCTACACCGGCTTTCTCTATGCCGGCCTGATGATCATGGGCGACGGCACACCCAAGGTCATCGAGTACAACTGCCGTTTCGGTGATCCCGAGACCCAGCCGATCATGCTGCGCATGCAGTCCGACCTGGTCGCACACTGCCTGGCCGCGCTCGACGGCGCACTGGACCGGCAGCAGACGGCATGGGACCCACGCCCATCGCTCGGCGTGGTGCTGGCGGCCGGCGGTTATCCCGGCAGCTATGCCAAGGGCGAGATCATCGATGGCCTGCCCGACAACGAGGATGGCGACGCCAAGGTGTTCCATGCCGGCACGGCGCAGCGCGATGGCGACGTCGTGACCAGCGGCGGCCGCGTGCTGTGCGCCACGGCGCTGGGCGACACGGTTGCCTCGGCACAGGCCGCGGCCTACGCCCTGGCCGACCAGATCAGCTGGCCCGGGATGTTCTGCCGCAGGGACATCGGCTACCGGGCGATTGCACGCGAAAGAGCGTAGGCAATTGATCTCACGTTGTAACCGCGAGGGCTTCCGGCTGCTGCTCGGCCTCGCGCTGGTGGTGGCGACCTGGCTGGCGCTGACGCCACAGCCGGTTCCGCTGCCCGATGCACCGCTGTCGGACAAGTGGGCGCACCTGCTGGCCTACCTGGTGCTCGCCTTCCTGGCAGACGCGAGCTGGCCCGACCGGCGATTCACCGCCCCCAAGTGGTCCGGGTTGCTGCTCTACGGCATTGCCATCGAGTTGCTGCAGACACAGATCCCCAACCGGGTGTTCAGCATCGGCGACATCGTCGCCAACGGCGCCGGCATCGCGCTTTATGCCTTCGGTGGCATCTACCTGCTGCAACGTCTCGGTTGGCGGTAGCCCCCCCACGGCGGCGCTGCCGCTGATTCTGATCCAGCAGAAAACAGTGGTTTACGAAGTGCCGGCGCGAATTGCTATCGGCCGACCCGGCACAGATTATGCATAGACTCAAGTAAGTCTAGCTGAGTGTCAAATTCATCTCACATGCCAGGCGAACCGACTCGAAGTAACGATGAAGGCGTCGACCATGAAGAACATCATCAAGAAACTCATGCAATATGCAGGCAAACCACGCCTGGTCGAATTCGACTACCGCGACGCGACCGGTTTACATCATGGGTGTTGCTATGTTCGTTGCCTGTTCGGAGGAGACCGGAAGTTCAGACGCGCATTGCACAGTCTGGGCTACTGCAACATACGCGTCGCCTGAGTTTGTCGAGTTCGTTTACAGCCCCCCGAGACTGGTTTGATGACAACCGCCGCCGAAGACGCGTACCTTTGCCGACAGCCATGACGAAGCGTGACACTGGTACCCCAAACCGTACACAGGACATGACGTCTCCGGACATTCCGGGGCGCTGAATAGATAAAGACCTCCGCCAGGCGGTAACCCGCGCGACGATCTCCAAGTGCTAGTTGACCTTGAACTGCGAGTGACAGGACAGGCATTGCGTCAGCAGTTCGCCCGTGAACTCGGCAAGCGCCTCCATGTCGTCGGTCTCCGCCCGAATGGCCAACTCCTCAAACATCAAGTGTGTTGGGCCTCCCAGGGCCTTGAACGATTGCGGCAGTTTTTTCCGCACGGATTCGGGCGTGTTTCTCGCCATTCGGTTACCTGACTGGCGCGCCGAGCGGACGATCAGCTCACGGTCGTCTGTGCCAATACCCATGACGATGCCTTGAATACTCGCCAACATGTTGCGCATCTCAGCGAGGAACTCGACTGCCTCGGGCTCCGTGAGCTTCAGATCGGTTCTCGTGTCCAGTGCGCTACCCTCTCCGGCAACTGCGATTGCCGAAATCCCCAGACCAAGCAGCAATGCAAATTTGCGGATGGTGTTCATTTTTTCCGCAGCCAACGAGCATGCTGTGTGGCAGCGCCTGGCATGGACAGGATATCTGCGAAAACCAGCTGAAGACGTTCGTGGAAAGCCGCGGAGCACCACACGCCCGGGTGAGTCGCGCACCCGCTTGGCCGCCGTGTTGGATTCAGCAGCCACATGACACAGAGCGCCCCTCCCCGCCTTCCACGCCCTCGGTGGCATAACCATCTCGCTTCCACCAATCGATGCCGCCCATCAGCTCTCTTACGGTGAATCCAAGTCGAGCAAGGTTCAGGGCACCCTTGGTTGATGCATTGCATCCAATTCCGTCGCAGTAGGTCACGTAGATTACGGACCTGTCCAGAAGCGACGCATTTTCTTCATTCATCGCACGATGCGGCAGGTTTATGGCATGAGGAATATGCTCCCGCTCGTATGCCTCGGGCGACCGGGCATCGATGACCATAACGCGCTCTCCTTTCCTCAACGCCTCGTAGAGATCCCACGAATCGATCTCGAATCGGAGTTTGGCTTCATAGAAATGGATCTGATCATCCATTGGCAGGATTCCTTTAACGTATAACATCAACACAAGTGGCGGCCAGTGCGAACTCTGTCCGCCACCTGATGGTGGATGCCTGAATGGCAAAATGTCTTTTCAATCTTGGCTCGATTCGCGCAACACCACTTCCGCCTGACCAAGCTTGATGGCTTTATCAACCGCGGCTTTCTTCATGACGAGAATTTGCCGGGTGGTGAGATTTCGACACTTCCAGCTGTCACCCTCTTCTGCCAGGACCTCGATGAGCATGCCCGCGATTTCGATCGTCTTTCCGATCATTCGCTTCTCGCACTTGAGAAATGTTTCCCCGAATCCGACAGGGTGGACTTGCCCCGGCCCGGTACGCTACTCACCAGGCTGCTAGTCGATCGCGGTAATCGCGACGCGCATCGCAACTTCGAACCGGGCGCGTTCCCCTGGATTGGTAAGCTTCGCTGCCAATTGCCCGACAAAGGCCTGGGCATCCGGCGCACTGGCCGCAGCCTGCTTGACCAGCACCGCGGCGATCGGCCCCAGGTTCTTGGCCAGTTCGTTGCGGGCACTGTCGATCAACTGGGCATCGATACTCTCGCCGGCGCCCGCCCCTTCGAGGTTGGCAGGAGGTGGGCAAGGCTCAACCGGGTGAGCGTCATCGCGCGACTCCAGCCCGAGCATCGAGAAAAAAGCCTTGCGCTGATCCGGATCGTGCAAGGCGTTGCCGAGACGATCGAGCAGTTCGTCCTCGGATCCAGAGTGCTTGACCGCGCGACTCAGTATCACGTCGGCCATTGGCCCGATCGCGCGCGCCAGGGCGCGCCTGATGTCACCCAGGTAGCCGCTGTCGAACCGGTATTCAGGAGCCAGTGTGACAGCCATCGCGGGCGATTCGACGGCTGGTTCGGGCGCGGCCAGCGGTTTTTTCGGGGCCCCCGGCGGGACCACCTCATACAGTTCGAACTGCCGGACGTGCTTATCCGCACGCACGCCAAGATAAGAGAACAGCGAATCGAACTCGTGGCTCTGACAACCAATGACGTCGTAGAAGGAACGCGCCACCAGGATCTCGTTGGGGCCGGCAAAATCCATGACACGGGCGGCGCAATTGACGCCCTCGCCGACCGGCGCCTTGTCGCCGTTAACGTCACGGATGATCTTGATCGGGCCCAGGTTTATTCCGATCCGTATGTCGTATGAGGGCCGTTCACCGGCGCTCAGCGACAGCGCATCGCGCACATGCAGTGCGAAGAAGAATGCGGTCTCGGGTTCGACCAGAAAACATACCGCCGCGCCATCGCCACGATCTAGGAAGATGTAGTCATCCCGCTGGATAGCGGTCAACTGCTCACGCATCACCGAGTCCAGGTGGCGCTTGATCTCAAGCTGTTCCTCGATACTACGTTTGCTGAAACCGACGACGTCGAGAAAGGTGACCGAACTCAACCAGGTGCGAAGTTCAGAGCGGTTCATTCGCCGACTCCCCCGGCAGGCACGTACCGGGCATGCCGCGCTCCGCGCCTACCGTCGCATACCATCGTAGCCGACATACCGCACCTCCATCGACAGGGAGCCGAGTTTACTTCCCACCAATCATTTCCATGGCATTTTCGATACTGCGGCGCATTCGGTTGAACGACGCCCCCAATACCGACAACTCGTCGCGGCCTGAATCGCTGAACTCGGGAGCCGACATGTCGCCCATGCTGATAGCCTCCGCTGTCTTCGACATGCGCCGCACCGGCCTCACCACGAAAAAATACAGGAAGAAGTTCAACAGCACGACGATCGCCACGAACACCGCGGTCAGCGCGACCATGAAACGTTGATACGTGGCATCGGCCTGTTGCAGCGCCACCTCCAGCGGTACCGAGACGATCTGGGCACCGACCACCTCGTTGTGTTGCCAACCGAAACCGTTCGCCGTGCCGTACTTGTCGATCATGGTCTGCGGAGCCGCATCGGGCACACTGTGACATACCAGGCATCCGGCATTGGTGATACGGATGGGCCGCGCAAGATATTGCGAACGCCCGGTCGGTGTATCGCGTTCCCCTGACAACTCGGTGAGGTCATCCCGGTTGCGGAACAGCGAGATGATATCCGCTTCCCAATCCACCGCCCGGTCACGCGGATTGGTCGGATTGAGCGTGGCTTCCTTGTACATGTACTCGGCATTGTGCTGCTGCAACTGCAGAAATGCCTGCGTAGCGGCATAGGCGGGCACCGTCTGCGGCAGAAAGGCGCGCTTCATCTGCAGTTTCAACAGGGGCCTGATTTCGTCCACCGTGTAGCTGCGAACCGCGCCGGCGCTGTCCATCATCAGGCCGGCCCGCGCGATCACGTCGCTGCGAGCATTTTGCTGCAGGGTGTCATGGGTAATCGTACTGAGGGCGAAAAAACCCAGTCCCAGTACGAACAGCAGGATCAGATTGAACTTGGTCAGCAGATTCATTTTTTTCCAACGTTAGCGAGGAAAAGCAGCGTCATCCGCAGGTCAACGCCGAATTGTACGCCTGGGTGAACCCCTTGAGGCTGAAATCGACCTGCTTGTCGCCGGTCTGCGGCCAGGTCGGCCAGAAGCGCAGGGTCAGACGTGCGTTGGAGCCGCGGATAAAGGCCTGCACCATTTCCTGAACCTGGTCCTCGAACACCAGGTTGGTCCCACTCTCGACGCGATCCGCCTGCATGAACGTACCGCCATCGACGCTCAAGCCCAGCGGCCCGAGGGTGGTATCGATGTTCGACTCGGTCAGGACCGTCAATCGACTGCCGATGATCTCGACCCGCACCGGGGTCAGGCTGTATCCGTCGTCCACCTCGGGCACCTCCGCGAACAGGATGCAACCGTCGGCGCCCGCCGACCTCGTCAGCCAGGGGCCCGACGCCTGTGCAACGGTCACGGCCAGCAGGCCCAGCACGATGGCCACGCAATAAACGATTGGCCGAGGCCGTTTGAGAGGCTTCATCGGTATCGCCCAGGTGAATTAGCCTGCGCAGATTCTACCCAAGGGCGCCGCATATATCGATTCGGCTTCAGCCCGGCCACCTGCGGCAAGATGGGCACCGGGATGGTCGACCCGTTGCGTCCTTGCGCAAAGTGGAACCGGCTGTGAGCAGCATGGCTGCTGAAAACCCTACACAAGACATGACAAATGGGGGCATTCCGGCGCGATGATACGAAAGTTCTGCTGGCGGGCGAGAGCCGGCGGACACCACTGGTGCCGGTCACGAGGTCGGCAGGAGGAATCCGATGTTGTGGATGCAGCACAAGAAGACCAACTTGCCGTCGGCCACGGAGGCACTGCCGGGCCGCTCCGAGCCCATGCCGGTCGTCGCCAAACATTTCGTCAACGGCCGATCGATCAAACCGCCGTTTCCGGACGGGATGCAGCAGGCGATATTCGGCCTCGGGTGCTTCTGGGGCGCGGAGAGGCGGTTCTGGGAGACCGAGGGCGTCTACGTCACGGCAGTCGGCTACACCGGTGGCTACACGCCCAATCCGACCTATGACGAGGTGTGCAGCGGCATGACCGGGCACAACGAGGCCGTACTCGTGGTGTTCGACCCGCAACGGGTCAGCTATACCCGCCTGCTCGCCGTGTTCTGGGAATCGCACAACCCCACCCAGGGCATGCGCCAGGGGAACGACGTCGGCACCCAGTACCGTAGCGGCATCTACACGTTCTCGGCCGAACAGCGCAACGAGGCCGAACGCAGCCTGGCGGCCTACCGAGAGGCCCTGGCCGGCTCTGGCAGGGCCAACGCGATAACGACAGAAATTGTTGATGCGACAGTGTTTTACTACGCCGAAACCTACCATCAGCAGTACCTGGCCAAGAACCCGAGCGGGTATTGCGGGCTGGGTGGACTGGGCGTCGACTTCCCGGACGAAGCCTGACCGGGCGAACCGATACGGGCTAGAATACCGGCCCGAACGAATGAAAATCCACGGCGGCGCCCTGGCAACGGCCAACGGGCACAAAACGCGCACGTGGCTCAAGACTTGCCGATGCCTCCCGACAAAGTAAGCAGAACACCAACCTGCCCCGGCCTGCCGAACCCCCATAAGACATGTCCACCAAGCTATTGATAACCGGTGCGCGCGAACGTCCGCGCGGCTTTGAACTCGGCGATGGCAAACTCTACGGCGCGGCCGTATTGCTGCGCCTGGATGTCGAAACCGGCGAAACCGAGATCCTTTTGGAAAAGACCGACACGGGCGAGCACTACCCGCCGGAACACCCGAACCTGCAGTTCACAGCCGGCTGCACGGCCCCCGACACCCTCTGGCTGCCGACGGATACCGAGATCTACGAGATCGACTACCCGTCGATGCAGGTACGTCAGGTGATCTCGCATCCCTGTTTCCAGAACGTGCACTCGGCCAACCTGATCGACGGCAGCCTGTGGGTGACCTCCACTGGCATCGATACGGTTGTGCAGATCGACCCCGCATCCGGTGAAATCGAGCGTCTCATCAACGCGGAACACAAACCCACCTGGCACCGTTTTTCATCTGACGTCGACTATCGCCTGGTGCACAGTACGCGGCCGCACGACTGCCACCCGAACTACGTGTTCCGCCACGCCGGCGAATACTGGGTCACGCGCTGCACGCAGGAAGATGCGGTCGGACTCGAAGACGCCAGTAAACATATCGACATATCGGGCGAGGGCAACTCGATCAGCGTGCACGACGGCGTCGTCATCGACGACCGGGCCTACTTCACCTCGGTCGACGGCTGCCTCGTGATCGCGGACCTGCCCTCGCAGGAGGTGGTGGAGCGGATCGACATCTGCCAGGAGCAGAACCTGGGGCGCATCGGCTGGTGCCGCGGCCTGCACATCGAAGACGACCTGGTTTGGTTCGGCTTCTCGTCGATCCGACGCACCCGCCAGAGTCGCAAACTTGCCTGGCTGGGCAGCAGTTTCGACAAGGTGCTCGGCCGGCCGGCCTGTGTGATCGCGTACGATCTCCGGCGCCGAAAGATGGTGCGGCGATTCGATATCAGGGATCATGCTGTGGACGCGATCTACGGGATATTCCCGGAACCGACCAAGGAAGCACAGTCATGAATCCCGTTCTCTTCCTGCTTGGCGCCCTGCTGCTGACCGCCGCCCCGAATACCCAGGCATTGGAGGCCGTGGTTGACTGTGGCGACCCGTTCAATACCCCCGGGCGCGTTGGCCCGTGGAGCTACACGGACCCGGAAAGCTGGCGCGCGGGCTCGGCCGGCGGCGGCAACTCGGCCAGCAGGATACGCATCGTCGAGGGGCGACACTTTACCGACAGCGTCAAGAAGCTCGAGCGCGGATCGACCGCCGTCGAACCCCTTCCCGATATCGCCTACACACTGGAAGTCATCCCCGACAACCACCATGCCCTGTTCGCCGTGACGCGCCTGTATCGCAAGACCAACGGCACGATGCTGGTCTACCCGCAGACGAATCGCACCCAGTACCAACCGCGACAACTGCACGCGCCATGCTGGTTCGACCGCGCCCGCCGGTTTGCCCCGAAGGACCCGGCGGTGCACATGCTGTCGGGCATCTTTCACCACCAAATCGAGGAATATCCCGAGGCCATCGAGTTCTACCGGCAGGCAGAGCAGCTTTACGACACGCGCCAGCAGAAAAACGCCGAGTTGTACTACAACATGGCCCTGACCTATCTCAAGCTGCAGGATGCCGAGGCGGCCAGGCAGTATGCCGAAAAGGCCTACGCCGCGGGCTACCCACTGCCGGGCCTCAAGTACCTGATCGGCGGCTGAGACAGCAGCCTAGACTCAGCGCGAACTTCACGTAGTAGACGACATGCCGGACAGCGACGCACCGGTTACGAAGTTTCTCAGTGGGTCAGCCTGGATGCTCGGCATGCGCTGGAGCATGCGGCTGATCGGTCTGGCCACGACCGTCATCCTGGCACGACTGCTGGACCCGTTCGATTTCGGCATCATCGCGATGGCGATGATCATCACCGGGCTGTTGCAGATCGTGACCTGGACCGGTGTCGACCTGGCCTTGATCAAGGATCAGAAGAGCAGCGACGACCACTACAACACCGCGTGGACGATCCAGATCATCCAGGGGATGCTCCTCGCGGCGCTGCTGCTCTTTGCCGCACCGTTTTCCGAGCAGTATTTCAGCGAACCCAAGGTCGTGGCGGTGATCCAGGCACTCGCGCTGAACGCCGTGATCCAGGGATTCGCCAACATCGGCACCGTCGAGTTCCGCAAGCGACTCGACTTCGCGACCGAGTTCCGTTTTGGCTTTTACAAGAAGTTCGCGACCTTCCTGGTCACGATCCCGGCCGCTCTCATCATCGGCAATTACTGGGCGATCGTCGTCTCGATGATCTTCTCTGCGCTGTTGGGGCTCGGCCTGAGCTACACGATGCATCCCTACCGACCGCGCTTCAGCGTCGCCAAGTGGCACGAGATCTGGTCGTTCTCGCAGTGGCTGCTGGTATCACGCCTGGGGATATTCCTGAACCGCAAGCTCGACGCCCTGATCATCGGCAATGTCATGGGTACGCAGTCGATCGGCCTCTACCACGTCGCCCATGAGATAGGGACGTTGTTCTCCGACGAGTTCGTCATGCCGATCCGGCGGGCGCTGTTCCCGAACATGGCGCTGTTACGTGAAGACAGGCAGGCGCTGGAGAACACCGTCTACATCCTGGTCAGTTCGGTCGCCGTATTGTGCATGTCCGCCGGTTTCGGCATATCGGCAATCGCCGACAGCTTCACCTACATCGTGCTGGGCGAAAAATGGATGGCCGCCGCCGACCTGATCCAGTGGCTGGCCATTTTTGGGGCGATCGCCGGCACGTCCCTCGGGCTCGAGGTGATATTGCTGGCGACAGACCGTCCGCGCCTGTCGGCGCTTGAGGCCTGGTCGCAGGTCGCCGTCGTCGTGCCGCTGATCTACTGGGCGGCCAGTTCCGGCAACCTCGTCGATGTCGCCGAGGTTCGCGCAGGCGTAGCCGCGCTCTTCCTGGTCGTCATGAGCATCCTCGTCAGCCGGGCCTGTGGTTTCTCGCTGCGCCGGATACTGGGTGCAGTCTCGCGGCCACTGTTGCCGGCCGGGTTGATGTGGTGGGTCGTCGACGGCCTGCAGCCAACTACCGGCATCGCCGGCATCCCCACACTGTTCGTATCGATTGCCGTCGGCGCTGTCGTGTTCGCCGTGACGCTGCTGGGCGTCTGGTGGCTGGTCGGGCGCCCCACCGGGGCCGAGCAGATGGCGCTGGACCGCCTCAGGTCGATGCTGCGCCAGCGACGGGCAGCACCGGACACGCCGGCGGACTAGTTGTGAACCAAATGGTGAGGCGTGCCGTCTAGGCGCGCGCCTCGACACGGGACAGGCGCTTGTACCAACCGGAAACGACGTTCCTGGCGGCATACGCCGCACCGCCCAGCGTGCGCGAGTTGCACAGCTGGATACCGAACAGCCCGCGCCGGCCATTCATCCAGTCGGCCTTGTAACCGTCGTCACCGGTGAGAAAGTCGATGTATTCGACCCGGTCCACGTCGATCACGTGGTCGAACATGGCTTTGGACAGGATCGTGCCGACGCTGTACTTCGAGTACTCTGGTCTGTGCGCGAGTTTGAATATGTAGGCCTTGCGGCCACAGACGAACCAGATCTGGCCGGCCACGGGTTCACCCTCGTGGTATGCCATACCCATGCGCAGCTCACCGAGTTTCCAGGCGTACTCCGCGATCGCGTCGATGAAAGCGGGATAAGGTTCGGCACGCTTCCAGCTGGAGTAGTACACCCGGTGGTAGTGGGCAAGGTACTCCCAGAGTGCGATCTCCGAACCGGGGGCGACGACACCCACCTCGAACCCACCGGACTTGCGCAGCTTCTCGGCCTTGCGCTTGAACGTGTTGCGCAGCCGCGAGGGCCTCGCCTCCCAGTAGCCGGCCAGGTCCGTCACGCCGTCGTGATACCAGTTGGTCGATTTCCGGTAGACGAACCCCTGGAAACCGATCGTGGCGAAGGCGTGCCGCCAGGCTTCCGCCTGCTGCTCGGTCAACGGCGAGAAATCGATCAACTCGAACCTGGCAAAGTACCGACGGAAGCGACGTACGAAGTGCTCGTAGTCTTCACGCCGGGGATTCTCGACGCCGACCAGGTCGAACGCCGGCGAATAGAAATTAGTCAGACTGTAAAGGCAACGGGTGAGGCCGCCCTTCGCCTCGTACAGCGGCAGGTAGCCACCCGACCCGGCATCATCACGCAGACACAGGCTGACGGTGTTCCCGTCCGACTGGCGTACGAACCGGTCGAACATGTCGTACCAGTCCGGACGCAGGAAGACCGGGAGATCCGTGTTCAGCTTCTGCTGAACGTCGCTGTCCAGGCAGCAGGCCTCACGCCTGATGATGCGCCCCGTCAACGCTGGCCTCCCTTCACCCTTGCCGCCAGCGCCAGCGCCTGCTTGCCCGCGGTATAGGCTCGCATCGTGGTGACCGAAGGGTAGACACTGGCGTGCTGCATGAAGCGATCGCTCGTCGCCCAGTCCATCTGGTCCCGGCTGGCATCGGTGTAGAAATCGACGACACTCGCCTGGCGACCCTCGAAAAGGTACTGCAACAACTCGTACAGTAGCTGTCGCCCGACTGCATAGCGCTTGAGATCCTCGTCGAACGTTGTCTTCAGGATCACGAGTATGCCGTCGCCGGTAACGCACAGGCGCGACGCCAGCAGCCTGTCCCCCGTGTACAACTCGAACACGAACGCACGCCCCCGCTCCGCCATCGATGCCATGAAGTCGCGGTAGAACTGTCCCTGAAGGTTCCCAGGATGCAGCGCCGTTCCGATACGGCCCTTCCAGCCGCGCGACTCCATGATCCCGTATCGATCCGTCGCCGACACCACCGAGGCCTTGTCGTGAGCGACCCGCAGCCCGACCTCGCCGACCTCTTCGACGAGCCGGGTCCGGTAGCGCCGCGTGTTCTTGCGCAGGTTGCGCGGACGCTGCTGCCAGTAGTCGTCGAACTCCCCCTTCAGTTCCACGCAGATGTTGCGCACGGACGGCAGTCGCTGGACGCTGTCGAAATCCTTCAGCAGCGGTCCGTGCTCGCGCGGGTCCAGCGCGAACAGGTCCAGTCTCAGGCAGCGGCTCGGGAACGCGGCGACCACGACTCCGGGCACGATCTCGCATTCCGGTGAACACACGATGAGTGCGGCTTGGGCCTGCGACGGGCGGAAGCCCTGCCAGCGTGCGAGACTCGCCGGCTCGACCAGCGCCAGCATCACGGTATCTCCCCCGCGCAAACCGATCAGCACATGCAGACGGTCACCGAAATACTGCGCCAGCAGGCGTGCAAACTCGGCGTCCAGCATCGGGTTGGTGGCGTGGTGATCGACCGCCAGCCGCTGCCAGTCACGCCAGAGATTGCCCGGGTAGTCTTCCAACGCAACGACCTGCCATGCCGTCGCACTCACGATTGGGACCCCGGCAAAGGGCATGGCACAACAATACGACCGGCACGACTGTCCGGGCGAGTGATGGGGCGCGAATGCTTTGCGTCACACGGGTACTGCAGGAACTGTTTCAACACACTCTTTTGAAATCCGGCCAAAGTCATCGGGTTGTCGCCGTGCTCGACGGCTGCTTTGCCAGCCATCAGCACACCAGGCAATCCACCATCCGCTGCAGCTGCTCGTCGTCCACGCACTGATGAAGCGGGAGCTGGACCAGTCGGCCGCGGTAGGCCGCGCTCACCTCGCACGAGGTCGGCGCCAATTCCTCCCAACGCAGTGCCTGGATGCCGGCGCGCCGGACATGTCCAAACATCGCCGCATCGTGCAGCAGGAAGGGAAAGACATAGGGCACGACATCGTCGGGCAACCCGGCGAACAGGGGTCTGCCCAACGCGGAATCTTCCAGCTGACGAAATAGGTAGCGGAAGTTCTCCTGCCGCCTTGAACGAACAGCCGCATGATCGCTCGCAACAAGGATCCTTTCGACATCCCGCGGCACACCCCGCTGGATGCGCGTGCGATCGAAATATCGGTAACCCGCTGCGCCGCTTCGACCGAGTCCGAGACGGCGGCCGACACGGTCCAGTTGCCGCCGGACGGAGACGGCCGTCAGCCCCGGCAGGGCGCGGTGCAGGGCGGCGAGGGCATCGACACCGCCCCCCGGAACAGGGATGACCAACTCGGCACCCGTATCGATCGGCAGGAACTTGACCAGGCTGGTCACGGCGAAATCACCACATGGCTCATGTGCATACGCGGCGTGCGCGAGGTCCTCGATCAACAGGACACCACGCTCGCGGGAAAACCGCGCGACCTCGCGAATGGCGCAGTCGAAGCCAAAATAACGCACCGCGACCAGCGCTTCACCACGTTGCATTCTTTCCTGTAGAAAACCGATGTCCGGTTCGAGCCCGGCCGAGACCGGGTAGAAGCAGACCTCGCAGGCCGCGGCCAGGAATGGCTCGATCATCGCCGGGCAATGGTAGGCTGGCAGCCAGACCCGAACACGCCCCAGATGCTGGCCGACCAGGTGGAGCGCGGTGCGTGCGCGGTCGACCAACAGCACACTGGCCATGTCCGGCCAACGCGCCTGCGCGATGGATGCCAGCAGCGGGACGCCCGGCGTGGCGCGCACGACCGGGACGGGAAAGTCGCGCGAATCGGCCAGTGGTGGCTCGAACTGCAGTGTTGACCGATACCCTACGCCCAGTTCAAACACGGCTGTCCGTCGCCCCTGCTTCCGAACGACTCGCTAGCGTAGAGGAAACGAATCGCCTTTCATCACTCCGCATCACGAAACCAATCACGTGGGCCAATGTGGACAGCATTATGCCGCTGAAACCGTGAACGCAACCACCTGAACAGGCGCGCGCCAGATAGCACCCGTATCGCTGTCGAGGGCGCCGCGACAGGCGAATGGCCATACAGCGCTATTGAACCAGCGAGCGCCGGTACTCGATATCGTCGGCATTGCCGAACTCGCCGTCCGGCCCTGCCGATCGCAGCACGAGCCCACGGTCGTCCGCCTTGAACTCCAACCTGCGCCCCCAGCCGTCCAGCAGCAGGTGGTAATCAAGCCCGAGTTCGGCCTGCAGATCATCGATGCCCATTGGCCGCAAATCGCGTGGCCGTTCGGACGTCTCGATCCAGCTCATCAATTGTCGTCCCACTGAACGCAGGCCGCTGCGCGTCCTAACCCACGGGTTGGACATCACGCCGTCATCGTCCGTCTCTTGCTCCGGTCGTTGCGGCACTACGAAGATTCGCTCGGGCGCCGGGCGCGGCGGAGCGTAGTTCGAGCCGCCGATGTCGTCAGACGGCAGGTAGGTGGGTTCCGGCTCGCGCAGCCTGGCGTGGACGCTGTCGATGATGCTCCAGGTCAGCAGGCTCAGCACCAGCGCGATCACGAGGCCGACGAACACCGAGGTGCGGCTGGTGCCGCCACTGGCGGCAATATCGATATCGGGCGCAAACGTTGGCGCCATTCGGTTCATCAATGCGATCGTCTTGCGCGTATGCCTGCAGTACAACCACTTCAGCACCAGTGGCCAGAACACACGGTTCAGGACGATGATCGCGATGCCGAGCAGCGTGAACTTGCGCGACACGCCGTCCTGTGCACCCCAGGTAAGCAGGACCACGGGGATCAGTACCTCGGTGACGAGGATCACCATCCCCCAGGCCCACATTTTGCGGAACATGGCCCACAGGAACGGGCTGAACACGGCGCCACCGGCCCAGCTTGGCCGGAAATGGGTGCCGTGCCCGGCGATCATGCGATCGCAGGTCGCGGCGAGTGCCGACGAATTCATGCCCATGAAAAGCCCGATGTGGTACTCCTCGGTCGGCGCAGGGTCGTACTCGTCGGCCCAGTCATTGCGCAGCATGTCGTTCTGTCGCCTATGGATGTCACTGGTGGCCGCCCGGTAGGACTGGTCGTGGCCAAACTGCCGCCTTGCAGCGGACCGCCGCCCCGGTTGTGAGCGGGGTCGGCCAACCTCCCCCTGCACATCGCCGGCAGGCTGGTCCCGACGCTCGATCACCATGCCGCACTCGTCACACTTCCAGCCCGACAACTGGCGATGCCCGCAGGCCGAACACCGCATCATCTCGACCTCGGCGTCGTCGTCCGGCGGCAGACGCAACGTCGACTTGGGCAACGGTCTGCGTGACCCGTCCCTGGACCGTTCGACCCGCGTACGCGCCCCCAGGCCCTCCATCTGCATCTGCAACTGCAACGCACGGTCCGCATCGAGCAGGTTCTCGATCGCCGATTCACCCGCGTTCATCATGCGCAGCACCTGGCCCGCCGGCGCCCTGAACGTCCGCGCGAGTGCCGCAATGACATCCTCCCGTCGAAATCCGGGCACGGTCTCGCCTGTCAGGTAAACGCGGTAACTGCTCTTGTCCATTTCCCTCTATCCATCGCCGCCCCGACCCCGGTCGCTCGTGCGCGGGGCCCTTCACTAGCTAGCGGCGCCAACTCCACGAACTGCAGCGCGCGATTATACCGGCACATACGGGCGGATTCGGGGAACCGTCCGACTTGGCGACGGCGGCTGGTCATGGCCGGGCCGATTCCGTATCGTCCGTCCGGAGAGACCCGGTTCGGGCCGAAGACGTGTCAAAGATGCCCCTCGACGAACAGCAGAAGCCACCCAAGTCACTGTTGCGTAAGGTCGGTCGCGCGATTGCGGACTACGACATGATCCGCGACGGCGATCGGATCCTCCTGGGCCTGTCGGGCGGCAAGGACTCGCTGTCGCTGCTGCTGATCCTGCGCCACCTGCAAAGTTATGCGCCGGTCCGCTTCGACCTCGGTGTCGTCACCGTCGACCCGGAAATCGAAGGGTTCGATCCGGCCTCGCTTGGGGATTTCATCGTCCACCTCGAGCTGCCCTGGTTCTATCGCCAGCAGCCGATCATGGAACAGGCCAAGACCGGCATGGACGGCGATTCGTTCTGTTCCTACTGCTCGCGCATGAAACGGGGCATCATGTACAGCACCTGTCGCGAACACGGTTACAACGTGCTCGCCCTGGCACAGCATCTCGACGACCTCGCCGAGAGCTTCCTCATGTCGGCGTTCCACCAGGGACGGCTCGGTACGATGAAGGCGCACTACACCAACGATGCCGGCGACGTGCGCATCATCCGGCCACTGGCCTATGCCCGCGAGACCCAGACCGCGGCCTTCGCCGGCGCCGCGCAATTGCCCGTGGTGCCCGATTCCTGCCCGGCCTGTTTCAGCGCACCGACCCAGCGCGAACACGCCAAGCAGTTGTTGGCCGCTGAAGAGAAAGGCAATCCGCAGTTGTTCGCCAAGCTGCTGTCGGCCATGCGCCCACTGATGGGCGATCGGCATTGAAACCTCTCATTAATTGAATAACCCTTAAGTTTTTCTGCCTTCGCACGATAAACCGACAAACCGGCGCCTCGCAGTAACAGACCGGATTGGAGGGAATCCATCGTCAAGTCGATGGCAAACGGGCAGATGACAGCAGCAAAGACGTCGTCAAGGCACTGGCACCGCAGCGGTGGTGCACTGCCACAGGGCCTGACCTGGATTCCTTCGCGCATGAGTCCACGCTTAGGAGAATCCAGATGAAAACGATGTCTACTCTTGTCACCGCGGCGGCACTTGCCCTCACCCTTTCCGCAGGCGCGCACGCCGGCACGGTTTCGCCGATGCAGGTCGACGGCGCCACCACCGTGGATACCGCGAAGGCACGCAGCCTGTTCGACAGCGAGGTCGCCTTCGTCGACGTACGCAAGGACAGCGACTGGGACGCCGGTCGAATCCCCGGTGCGATCCACCTCGACATCAAGAGCGTATTCAACGACGACAACCTTTCGCAGGAAGTCGGCAAGGACGAGGCCGTCGTCTTCTACTGCAACGGCGAATCGTGTCCGCGCAGTGCCAACGCCTGCAAGATGGCGGTCGGCTGGGGCTTCAGCAAGGTCTACTACTACCGTGACGGCTTCCCGGCCTGGAAGGCGGCCGGCAACCCGGTCGAGTAACCCGCTTCGCCGGGCCCCGGCCCGGCATCTGCGCCGCCAGTGGGGCACATCATGAAACTGTCACTGAAAAACCAGCTGCTGCTGGCCACGATCGTCAGCACCCTGCTCGTCGCCGTCACCTTCTGGGTGGCCCAGCGCTTCGCCCTGGATCACCAGATGGAGCAGAAGACCCAGACCAACGTCGGCTACACCCGGGCGCTGTGGTCCGCCGTCTCCGGCACACGCTTCGACGGCATGGAAGGGCAGACACAGGGACTGACGCGTAATCGCGACGCCCTGAAGGCGCTGAAGGATGGCGACACGGCTGCGCTTAAAGAGGCGACCGCGTCGACGTTCAACCGCGTCAGCGCCAACGGCGCGATCGACGGCATGCTGATCGCGACCATGGACGGCCAGGTACTGGTGACTACCGGGCGATCGACCGACGCCGGGCTGGCTCGCATCGTGGCCACAGAGAAGAAGGTGTTGCGGCGCATCGTCCGCGACAGTGACGGGCGGCCCGCACTCGCCCTCGGCTTCCCGCTTTACGCGAGGGGCAAGGCGAAGGGGGTCGGGGTGTTCCTGCTCGGTCTCGAGGTCGTCGCCGACCAGATTGCCGGCAATGCTAGGGCGGTGTCATCGATACTCGATATCGATGGTGCGCTGCTGCACAGCAGCGATCCTGCGGCAAACGACGGCGTCAAATGGGATTCGCTGCAACACGGGCAGGCCAGCTGGCAGATGATGAAAGCCGGCAACACGGTCTTCGCCACCACGTTGATCCCGCTGCAGAACGAAGACGAGGCCCCGATAGCCCAGCTCGCCCTGCAGCGCGACTTCACCCAGGTCGCCGCCAGCGTCGGCAGGATCAACCTGTTCCAGACCGGCTCCGTGATCGGCGTGGTGCTGTTTGCCGTGTTCGTCATCTACCGCCAGATCACCGTCGCGTTCAGGCCATTGCAGAAGGCGGCCCAGGCCATGGAAGCGATCTCGCAGGGTGACCTGTCGACCGAGGTCGACTGCCAGACCAACAACGAAATCACCGAAATGCTGGTCGGCATGCAGCAGATGCGTGACAACCTGCGCAACATCATCGGCGCGATTCACCGCGCGACCGACGAACTCAACCAGGTGGCCAGCGAGGCCGGCCAGGTCGCCGAGCGCTCGGTCAGCGGCGCGATGCAGCAGAAGCAGGACACCGACAGCGTGGCGACCGCGATGACCGAGATGGCCAGCACGGTGCATTCGGTGGCGGAAAACGCACAGGAAGCGGCGGAAGCGGCGCGCAATGCCGACGGCCAGGCGCAGCAGGGCCAGGCCATCGTGCAGTCGACGGTGACGGCGATCCGCAGTCTCGCCGACGAGGTCCGCTCAGGCGCCGAGGCAATCAACCAGGTACGCCAGGAATCGGACGCGATCGGCCAGATCCTCGATGTCATCCGTGGCATCGCCGAACAGACCAACCTGCTGGCATTGAACGCCGCGATCGAGGCCGCGCGGGCGGGCGAACAGGGCCGCGGCTTCGCCGTCGTCGCCGACGAGGTGCGCACGCTGGCCAGCCGCACGCAGAGCTCGACCACCGAGATCCAGTCGATGATCGAGCGCCTGCAACAGGGCACGCACCAGGCGGTCGGCGTCATGGACAGCAGCCGCCAGCGGGCCGAGAACAGCGAGTCACAGGTCCACGCCGCCGGCGATGCACTCGATGCGATTACCGCGGCGGTCAGTCACATCTCGACGATGAATACCCAGATCGCCAACGCCGCTGCCGAGCAGGGCCGCGTGGCCGAGGAAATCAACCGCAACGTCATCAATATCTCGCAGGTGGCGGAGCAGACCGTGGTCGGCGCCGGCCAGGCCACCGCCGCCAACAACCGCATCAACGCGCTGGCGAACGAGTTGCAGGGGCTGGTCGGCCGTTTCCGGATCTGACCCTTAGCCGGGTCAGACGATCCGGTTACGCCGACGCTCCGCCAGGAAGGCGCGGATATTGGCCACGGTCTCGTCGACGACGTTCTGGCGGGCCTGGCGACCGGCCCAGGCGCTGTGTGGCGTGACGACCAGGTTGGGGATGTCATCGGCCAGCAGCGGATGATCTGCCGGCGGCGGTTCCACGTCCAGCACGTCGATGCCGGCACCGCCGATCACCCCCTCGCGCAGCGCGTCGGCGAGCGCCTGGTTGTCGACAATGGCACCCCGCGCCGTGTTGATCAACAGCGCCGTGGGCTTCATCTTCTCCAGCGCCTGCCGGTCGATCAGGTGATGGGTGCTGTCCAGCAACGGCACGTGCAATGTCAGCACGTCGGCCCTGCGCAGCACATCGTCCAGGGGATGCCTTCCGCGCACCGGCAGACCACCGGGGCGCTGCGCCACGATGACATCCATACCGAACGCCTCGGCGATACGCGCCACGCCGCGACCGAGTTCGCCGTAGCCGACGATACCCAGCGTCATGCCGCGCAGTTCGCGCACCGGGAAATTCAGCAGGCAGAACTGGTTGCTGCGCGACCAGTCACCGTTGCGCACGGAGGTGCTGTAATCGAGCAGGCGTGTGTGATGCGCAAGGATCAGCGCAAACACGTGCTGCACGACACTGTCGGTGGCATAGGCGACAACGTTGCTGACGGCGATGCCGCGCTCACGGGCAGTCTCGATCGCAATGTTGTTGTAGCCGGTGGCCGTTACGCAGACTAGGCGCAGCGCCGGCGCGGAGCTCAGGACATCGTCATCGAGCACGACCTTGTTCGTAACCACGACCTCGGCATCGCCGATGCGTTCCGCCCGTTGCCCCGGCTCGGTCATCGGAAAGGTGCGCCATTCGTCCAGCAGGCCATCGAATGCCGTGAGGTCCAGGTCATCGGCAGCCAGGCTGTCGAGGTCGAGAAAGACGCCCTTCATGATTGCGGATCCCGTTTTGTTGTAAAGGACACGACGTTAGCACGCCGAACCCCCGTATCGGCAAGCCCGCAGCTTCGGCTTCCACACAATACAAATCCTTGACCGTAATGCGCCTTTCGGCGCCCTTGGGCGCTCCGGACATGCGCCGTTTCCTATAAAATATGGAAAGGCCCGTCTGTCGGGCCGTTGTGTTTTCTGCAGCGGTGGAACCCCATGGAGCGCATCCGCGAGATCCCGTACAACTACACCTCGTTCTCCGACCG
>JAGRGW010000267.1 GCA_020445315.1 Gammaproteobacteria bacterium | reverse complement strand
TGCTGTTCATGTAGCGCTTGTGGAATCCCTCCATGTACTCCAGCACGTCGTCGAGGCGTTTGGCCGGCTTGTCGAGATCTTCCGGCGGGCACAGGTTCGCACCGAGGTCACCCGAGAACAGAATGCGGCTCTTGGGGTCGTAGAACTGGAAATTGCCCTCGGCGTGCAGGAAGTGCGCCGGCACGGCCTTCAGCTGGATGCTGCCGAGTTGCAGGTTCATCCCCTGGTCGGGGATCGGCACGATCCGCCCGGCCATCCTGCCGGGCCGGGTGAAGTGCGGGATGAAACGCTCCCACAGCGCCGGTACGACGATCTTGCACTCGGTGCCGACCAGCCACTTGTTCAGCGAGGCGACGATATCCGGGTCCTGGTGCGAGGCGACGACATAGTCGAGGCTCTTGACGTTCATGAAGTGCGAGATCTCCATGAACAACGCCGAATAGGTCAGATCGCCGCCGGGGTCGATCAGGGCCGCGTGGTCGTCGTCGTAGATCAGGAACTGATTGGCCTGTACGGCCTCACCGTGCACCAGGTCGCGGAACGCGATGCAGGTATGGCGCCCGTCGTTGTAGAGTTCTGCCGGCATTTCCTTGTTCTCTGTTGACCCGGCCGGGTGTTCCGGGGGGCTGTCAGTCCTGCCCGTCGAACGGCGTCACGTCTAGGCGGGCCGCAGGTGCTCGATGTACTTGGGCACGCCGTCGAGGTCGAGACGGACGCCCGTGGCGTCGATACGGATGACCGCACCGTCTACCTTCAGGGCGCAGTGCGCGCTCCCCTGGCTGACCAGCGGAACCGGGATCATGTCGCGGTAGGTATAGACGTTCTCGCCAACATCACCGCCGGCGCACTCCGCCGGCAGCTTCGGCATCGGATCGTCCTCGTCGAGCCGCGCACCTTCGAAGACCAGCGCGCCGTTCTGCCACCAGCGCGTGCGCTCGACCGAGCCGGTCATCGTCTTGACCAAGTAGGCCGGCTCGAAAACGACCCGGATGGTATCGCCGTCGACGTCCACCGCGCTGATCCGGGAACCCGGCAGTTCGATACTCGTACTGTCCATTTCCTGCTTACCTGCTGGGATGGGAGCGCTGGATTATATCCGGCATCACCCGCGCGTCGGCCCGCAAGTTTGACCGGACCCTGTTTCCGGCCCTGCCGAACACCCAACACGCCTTTAATCCTGTCGCCACACCAGCGGTCATTGGCAGCCCGGCGGGGATACCGGCCCGGCGCGCGGAAAGCGATGCGAGGCGGGCTCAAGTTCGGGCACGCACGGTCGATCACCGGGTATATGGGAGTAGTGCAATCATGGCCGAAAAAAGCCGATATAGCGCGTTTGTGGGTATCCTCCGCGTGCTCTGGCTGGGGCTGCGCAAGGGCCGCTCGATGCAGGACATTCCGATGTGGGGGCTGTTGCAGCTGAGCCTGCCGATACCGCTGCTGCTGGTTGCCGTGGGCCTGTTCGTGGAAAACGGATATGCGCGATATATTCTGTCGTCACCGGTATTCTGGGCGATTATCGTCAGCGGCGCGATGGCACTGTTGTGGCGGCTGTATTTTCTCGCCACCCGGGTCGGCTGTATCCGGCAGATGAACATCTCCGAAGACGGCAACCCCGCGCAGTGCCTGGTCGACCTCGGGCATCGCGACTGCTGCAAACACATCGGTAAGGCAGGCGACAAGACGACCTGCCGTTACTGGAAGCCGGAGCTGATCGTCGACTGAGCCGATCGCGTGCGTGGCTAACCGGCCTCGCGGTGTTCGTCCTCGAGGCCCAGGTCCTTGATCTTGCGGGTCAGCGTGTTGCGGCCCCAGCCGAGCACGCGCGCCGCATCCTGTTTGCGCCCACCGGTGTGCTCCAGCGCGGTCTGGATCATGATGGTCTCGAAATCGGGCATCGCCGTATCCAGAACCCCGACCTTGCCCGAGGCCAGGCTCGACCGCACCCACGAACGCAGCGCCGAGCGCCAGTCACCCCCGACCTGGCCGCTGTCTTCGCTGCTGCGCTGGAGTTCGGGTGGCAGGTCCTCGACGTGGATCTCGCGTCCCGACGCCATGACGGTCAGCCAGCGCGCCGTGTTCTCCAGCTGGCGTACGTTGCCGCGCCATTCGAGCAGCTTGAGTTCCTCTACCGTCTCGGGCAACAGCGTCTTGCTCTCGACACCGAGCTCGCTGGCCGCACGCTTGAGGAAATGCTCCATCAGCAGGGGGATGTCGTCGCGACGCTCGCGCAACGACGGCAGGTGTACGCGGATGACGTTCAGGCGGTGGAACAGGTCTTCGCGGAAACGGCCCTCCGCGACCAGGCTCTCGAGGTTCTGGTGGGTCGCGGCGATGATACGGACGTCGGCCCTGACCGGCTCGTGACCACCGACCCGGTAGAACTCGCCGTCGGCCAGCACGCGTAACAGGCGGGTCTGCAGCTCGGCTGGCATGTCGCCGATCTCGTCCAGGAACAGGGTGCCGTTGTTGGCCTGCTCGAAGCGGCCGATACGGCGTGCCTGGGCGCCAGTGAAGGCACCCTTCTCGTGGCCGAACAGCTC
>JAGRGW010000266.1 GCA_020445315.1 Gammaproteobacteria bacterium | reverse complement strand
TCGCCGGTGACCTTGAACACGGTCAGGCGGATCTCGGCCGGCACGTCGTCCTTGCGCGTGAACCACTCGGCATCGGCCCACGACTGGACCACCGCTTTTGCGTTGGCGTTGCCGGCCTTGGCCTTCTCCTCGACGTCGTGGAAGGCATCGAACATCAGCAGCGTGAACTTCAGCTGGTCGGCCGCCAGTGCGCCGAGCCCGGCGTCGTCGAGCAGGTCGATCAACGGCTGGATGTTGTAGCCACCCAGCATCGTGCCGAGCAGTTCGACGGCACGCGGCTTGTCGATCAGCGGCGACTCGGCCTCGCCCTTCGCCACGGCGGCGAGGAACCCGGCCTTCACGTAGGCGGCCTCGTCGACACCCGGCGGCACACGATTGACCAGCAGGTCGACGAGCGCGTCCTCCTCGCCCGCCGGCGGCGACTTCAGCAGCGCGACCAGGTCGTTGACCTGTTCGGCATTCAGCGGCAGCGGGGGAATCCCCTGGGCGGCGCGTTCGGCTACGTGTTGGCGATAGGCTTCGAGCATGGGATCACCTCTGTCGTGTGGTTGGCGTTCGACGGACCAAGTCTAGTACGTCATTCGCGGCATCGTGTTTGAACCGTCGCGTCGTCCGACCGGCGACCAATAGCAACTGGCCTGGAACGGGTTCCGCGATTTGTGCATTGCAAGGTAGCAGAGGTTTTTACATACGCATAATGGATACTTTGCATAAATAACATGCTATTTTTGCATGCATGGACCTGGTACTGCTGCGCTCGTTCCTGACCGTCGCCGAGACCGGCGCGATCACAGAGGCCGCCGAGCGCATTGGCGTGACGCAGCCCGCGCTGTCGCGCCGGTTGCAGCAGTTGGAGGAACATCTCGGCGTTGCCCTGCTGGCACGTGGACGCAAAGGCGCGACCCTGACCGAGATGGGTCGCCTGGTCCAGGCCGAGGCCCAGGTCATCGTCACCCGTTACGAACAGATGCGCGAAATGGTCGCCAGCCAGCAACGACTGGAAGGCGGCACCGTGCGCATCGGCGGCGGCGCGACCGCGGTATCGTTCATCCTCCCCGAGGCCATTGCGGCATTCCAGGCGGCACACCCGCAGGTCCGCTTCCAGATGCGCGAGGCCGGCAGCGCGGAAATCGCCGAGGACGTCGCTGCCGGTCACCTCGAACTCGGCGTGGTCACGCTGCCGGTGCGCGATCGCGAACTGCGCATCACGCCGCTGACGACCGACCGCGTCGTGCTGGTCGCGCGCGACGACCATCCCCTGGCCCATCGCCGTCGCGTACGCATCCAGGACCTCGCCGACCAGGCCTTCGTCGCTTTCGAGGCCGGCAGCGCGCTGCGCCAGATCATCGACAGCAAACTGCGCGACGGCGGGGTCGAGGTCAACGTGGTCATGGAACTGCGCTCCATTCCCGCGATCCTGCGCATGGTATCGACGACCGGCAACCTGGCATTCGTCAGTCAGCTCGGCATCCCGCAGCAGCCCGACGTGGTCGAGGTGCGCGTGCAGGGACTGCGCATCGAGCGGCGCCTGGCCATCGTCGCGCGTCGCGCCACGCCGCTGTCTCCCGCCGCCCAGGCATTCGTCCAGCGTCTGCAAAGCCTGCAAGCGTGACCGGAACGCGTTAACATCCGGCCTCTCGGCACCGACGCGGAATGTTGACTATTAAGCGGTTTAATACCCTGCGAGTTGACAGCCTTTCCGCCCCGTTCAAAGAATAGCCGACTAACAATTCCATACGTTCCTGGAGGAGGAGCCATGTCAGAGGTCAAGACCTACCCCGTACCCGCGGACTTTGCTGCACAAGCCAATGTCACCGCCGAACAGTACGAAGAGATGTACAAGCGTTCGGTCGAGGACCCCGCCGGTTTCTGGGGTGAACAGGCAGAAAACTACCTGACCTGGTTCAAGAAACCGGACACGGTACTGGACTGGTCGTTCGACCAGGAAGACCTGCACATCAACTGGTTCAAGGGTGGCACGCTGAACGTGTCGTACAACTGCCTCGACCGTCACCTCGAGACCCGTGGCGACCAGGTCGCCATCATCTGGGAAGGCGACGACCCGAACGAAGACCGCAAGATCACCTACCGAGAACTGCACGAAGAGGTCTGCAAGCTGGCCAACGTGCTGAAGGACCGGGGTGTCAATAAAGGCGACCGCGTCTCGCTGTACCTGC
>JAGRGW010000265.1 GCA_020445315.1 Gammaproteobacteria bacterium | reverse complement strand
CGCCGTCAGGCTTCGTCATCGACACCCTGACTGCGCTGCATGGTCTGGGCGTAAAGCTGGGCATCGACGACTATGGCCACAGCGGTGCCTCGCTGGCCCAACTGAAGCAGTGGCCCGTCTCGGTGCTGAAGGTCGACCGGTCGTTCGTATCCAACCTGCCGCATTCGACCGACGACGCGGCGATTGTGCGTGCGGTCGTCGGCCTCGGCGAACACCTGGACTTGTCGGTCATCGCCAAGGGGGTCGAAACACCACAGCAACACGACCACCTCACCGGCTTCGGTTGTTGTTACGCCCAGGGCTTTCACTACCACCCGCCGGCCCAACCGGCCGACCTCGTCAGCGTGCTGTCGGCCAGCGCGTCATAGGGCATCTTTCCAGCCAAACCAACGCCGTCAGAATCCCCAACGCTTTTTGTCGCTAGTCGGATTGACGTCTTGGCGACCGACCGCGCCGGCACGCCGTCGGGCATTCGCGTGCATAATTGCCGGCTACACGCCTCCGTTCAGGCCAGTTCTCGATCGGGGGCTACGCGTGACGCGCCACAGGACATTCGATTCGTGTCGATGCAACTGCTATCGATAATCGGCTTCGAGCCGCGCCCCCCGCAATGGCGTGACGCGGCGATCTCGGCCGTAGGCGCCTGCGTGTCGATACTGGTGCTGTTCTTCGTCGCCCGCGAGTTCACACCGGACAGCATACTGCCCGTCGTCGCCTCCATGGGCGCCTCGGCGGTACTGTTGTTCGCAGTCCCGCATGGGCCCCTGTCGCAACCCTGGCAACTGGTCACGGGGCACCTCGCAGCCGCCGTCATCGGTGTCAGCTGCCAGCGCTACATCGACCATGCCACGCTGGCCGCCGCGATCGCCGTAGGGGGCACCGTGCTGGTGATGCGTCTGACACACTGCATCCACCCACCCGGCGGCGCCACGGCGCTGACGGCCGTTATCGGTGGCCCCGATGTCGTGCAACTGGGCTATGGCTACGTCCTCGTTCCGGTGCTGCTCAACGTCGCCGTCGTGCTGGCGACTGCCGTCGCCTTCAACGCCTGGTTCGGCTGGCGCCGCTACCCCGCGCGGCTGTCCGCGCCCACGGCCAAGGACGAGCCGGTGACGACGGGTGATTTCACCCACTCGGACCTGGTTTACGCACTGAGCGAGATGGACACCTTCATGGACGTGTCAGAACAGGACCTGTTGCGTATCTACGACCTCGCGTTCCAACATCGCCACGACAAGCAGGGCTGGCAACCACCGGCGCTGCGGCCGGGGTATTGCTACAGCAACGGCCGCTACGGCAGCGACTGGCAGGTGCGCGAGATCGTCGCCATCGAACCCGTCGGCGAGCAGGATCGGCACATCGTTACCTACCGCATCCTCGCCGGTGCCGGGCGCAGGCGCATGGCCAAGAGCGGCCTGTTGGAATTCGGTCGCTGGGCACGTTACCGGGTCGCCCGCAACGAGAATTCCTGGCAACGCGTCGAGCCGGCTGAGACGACAGCCGACCAGGCCTGATCGCGCGCTCGGCTCGCATGGCGCCAGCGTCAGGCCGACGGCCGCGTCATCGCGGACCCGGCTCGTCGTGACACCCGTATCACTGTTCATGACGGCGCATCGACGACCAGTTCATTCGCCGACCTCTCCAATTCATCACTGAATTGACATTTGTCAAAGCGGATTCACGTGCAGGACCTACCCTCACCCTGACACGGCCCGACGTTACTGGAAGGCTGCCGATCGCGTGTAGCACCAGACCGGCAGCGACGGGCGTATTCGTTACTTTCGAATCTTGATCACCATCATGGTATTCCGTGGTCAATCGACGGAATTTTGTCGCGCATTACCACACGTCAACAAGGGGAAACTGCCCACAATGAGAACCGCCAAGAGAACGCTATCCCTGCTGGTCGGCCTGGCACTGGGTGCCAGCTTCGCCGGCAGCGCGCTGGCCCAGGGCCAGCTCGAAAAAGTCATGAAGGACCGCGGCCTGACCGAAAAGGACGTGCTCGCCGCGGCCAAGACCTATGTCCCGACCGGCGGGCGTGACGAGTACATCGCCTTCAGCTCCGGCGGCCAGAGCGGCCAGGTCATCGTCTACGGCATCCCGTCGATGCGCATTCTGAAGTACATCGCCGTATTCACGCCCGAGCCGTGGCAGGGCTACGGCTTCGACGACGAGTCCAAGGCCGTGCTGGCCCAGGGCCGGGTGCGCGGCAAGGACATCGTCTACGGTGACACCCACCACCCGG
>JAGRGW010000037.1 GCA_020445315.1 Gammaproteobacteria bacterium | reverse complement strand
GAAGCAGGTGTAGTACTCGGTGTTCGGCTCGATCAGCGTGACATCGATCGACGAGTCGGCCATCCGGATGTACTTGGCGGCGGTCGCGCCACCCACGCCGCCACCAACGATGACGACTTTCTTGCTGGCTGCACCGACGATGGCGGGGAAGCCCAAGGTGCTGACGGCAGCGGCGCCACCGGCAACTTTCAGGAAATTACGACGTGTGAATTTTTGCATGATTGTTTTTCCCCCGGATCACTTCTGGCTGGCGAAGTAGTGCAGTACGGCCTCGATCTCGGCATCGCTGAGCTTCTCGACCTGCTTCCTCATCTTCTTGGGCATTTCGCGATGTCCTGCCTGGAAGTCCGCCATCGAGTACTGCAGCCACGGCAGCCACTGACCGGCGAGGATGCCGGCATCGTCGTCTGGCAGCGAGCCGCTCTCGTCATGGCACTTGGCGCAGCCGTCGTCGTAGATATCCGCGCCCATCTTGGCCTTGGCGGCGTCGTGGGGCACGTCGGCCTTGTACACCGGCAGGCTGGCGAAGTAACCGGCCATGGCCTCGATCTGATCGTCGCTGTAGCCCTTGGCGATACGGTTCATGATCGTCGCCGGACGGGCGTCTTCGCCGTGTTCTGCGCCCTTTTCGAGGTTCTTGAACGCGGCCATCGAGTCGATGAAATAGGCCTTGGATATGCCCGCCAGGTTCGGCGAGGCCGGGCCAACGCTCTGGCCGTTGGTGCCGTGGCAGCCGGCACAGGTGTCGGCCATCATCTTGGCGCTTGGGGATGCCTGCACCTGAAAGGCGCCGGCCATGAAGACAGAGCCGATAAGCGCAGCAAGCGCTTTTTTGTTGCAGCCCATAGTTCCTCCTAGGTTTCTCTGAATGGAAGGGTCGTGAAAGTATTTCGACACGTTTGATTGTGCCTATTTTTTGATGAACGCCGATCCGTCGATCAGCGCCTGTATGAGGCCGCTACCGCCCTGTCGGCCCCCCAATCCCGCGTAGTAAACCGCGAGTTCCTTGATCTCATCCCGGGTCAATGCCCTCGCGATGATCCGCATACGACTGTAGACGTCGTTCGTGCGTTTGTCTTCGGTGTAGTCCCTCATCGTGTTGACGAAGTATTTCACATTTTGGCCTGCGATGGCCGGTACATCAATGATCGCGCCCTGGCCACGGGAACCGTGGCACGACGCACATGGCTGAATCATGCGCGTCTTGTCACCGACGAAGACGAGTTTCAGCGTGTCCTCGCTGACGGTATCGTCGGGATCGAATTCTACCTCGGGAATCGGCTGTTCGGCGTACCAGGCGGAAAGTGCAGCCAGTTGTTCATTGGACAGCCGCTCGACGGCTTCCTGCATACGCCGGTTTCGGCGCTTGCCGTCCTTGTAGTCGCGCAGCTGTTTGAAGGTATAGGCAGCGACCTGGCCGGCCAGCGTCGGGTGCTTGTCGCGATCCGGTTCGGCGCCGGCAACGCCGTGGCAGTCGATGCAGGCGTTGACGTCCTCCGTCTCGACAGTCTCCAGTTTGGCGCCGATGCCGGCATCCGCACCCTTGACCAGGCGATGCGTCTCCACCGTCCAGGCGACGTTGGACGACGGACTGGCCGAAGTGGCGGCACAGATCGAGACCAGGCCGGCGGTTATGAAAAGCTTCGTCGTGGTCTTCATCTTCAATACCCCCACGTCAGCGATCCGGGTGCGTCGAGTATGAGCAACTGGGCGATCGGTATCCCGTAGGCCACGATCATCCAGACGGCGACGATGCCGTTCCACAGCGCGTAGCCGTTCATCGGCCTGGGCACGCTCATCGGCGGGTAAACGGCAACGGCCCAGTCGTCGTCGCTGACGTGGTCGGCCTTGCGAGTGACGTGTGATAGCAGCAGGTTCAGGACGAATAACAGCGCCGACACGACCAGAATCGCCCCGCCAACGAGCATCGCGAATTCGTGTGGGTCCCATTGCTCAACCAGCGGGCTGTCGTACGGCGCCGACGAGATCCGCCGAGGCTGGCCGAGCAGGCCGAGCACGTGCCACGGCATCGTCAGTACCAGCATGCCGATCGTCCACAGCCACAACTGCAATACTGCCATGCCGCGCGAGGCCAGCTTGCGGCCGGTCAATTTCGGCCACAGGTGGTAGGCGACGGCCAGGTACATGATGACCGTGGTGCCGGCGAAGATCAGGTGGAAGTGGCCGGTGACCCACTGGGTGTTGTGGACCAGCGTATTCATTTGGTAGCTGGCATTGATCATGCCGCCC
>JAGRGW010000264.1:1297-9125 GCA_020445315.1 Gammaproteobacteria bacterium | reverse complement strand
TTCGGCGACGTCACCGTGCGCATGCGCAAGATCCTGACCGAGCGCGGCAAGAAACGCTTCAACGCCGGCACCTGGGCGGCGATGAAGTTCCTCAACGCGACCGACCCGCGCACGATCAAGGTCCTGCAGAAGGGCATGCTCGACTGGGGCTTCAAGGGTCTCACCCTGGCCCACGACATCGCCCGCAAGACCCGCCTGCTCGGCGAGCGCGATGCCGTTCCCGGCGCGACGACCGGCAAGCCGGCGCTGAAGGACATCGCCGTGGAACTGGTCCGCCGGCCGATCCGGGTCGAGCTGCCGAAGCGTTCCTACCGCGCCGTGCTCGGCCTCGAAGACCGCTCGATGGTGCCGATCATCCGCGATGCCGCGCGCGTCGACGACGATTCCGATGCCGTGTTCTATTTCCCCGGCTGTGGGTCCGAGCGCCTGTTCTCCGACGTCGGCCTGGCCACGCTGGCGATGCTTTACGAAACCGGGGCGCAGACGGTGCTGCCCCCCGGCTACCTGTGCTGCGGCTACCCGCAGACCTCGGCCGGGCTGCACGACAAGGGTCAGCAGATCACGACCGAGAACCGGGTGCTGTTCCACCGCGTGGCGAACACCCTGAATTACATGGACATCCGCACCGTGATCGTGTCCTGCGGCACTTGCATGGACCAACTGCTGAAGTACGAGTTCGGGAAGATATTTCCCGGTTGCCGCCTGCTCGACATCCACGAGTACCTGATGGAGAAGGGCGTAAGGCTGGATGGGGTGAAGGGCGTCCAGTACCTTTACCACGACCCCTGCCATACGCCGATGAAGCAGTACCAGCCAACCGTCGTCGCCGGGAAACTGCTCGGCCAGCCGGTGCTGCTGTCCGATCGCTGCTGCGGCGAGGCCGGCACGCTCGGTACGGCACGACCCGACATCGCCAACCAGCTGCGCTTCCGCAAGGCGGAGGAACTGCATGCCGGCATCCGCGCGCTGACCGGCAGCAACACCACCCGTGGCGAGGTCAAGATGCTGACCAGTTGCCCGGCCTGCCAGCAGGGGCTCAAGCGCTACGGTGACGAGACCGGGCTCGAGACGGACTACATCGTCGTCGAAATGGCGCGGCACCTGCTCGGTGAATCCTGGCAGCAGCACTTCGTGTCACGGGTGCAGGCCGGCGGTATCGAGCGCGTACTGCTGTAATCGTCTAACGCGTCACGCCAGTGACGCGAACCGCTTCACGCGGCCCGCTCAAGCGCGCCACGGACCGGCCGCTAACAGGGATCAGAATCCCAGATGCCGCAGGTGTCCCGCCATGTCCGCTGCCGTCAAAATGGACGAACTCCTCTACGATTCGCTGGAATCGCTGTCGCTGCCGGACGTCTACATCCGCCTGCGCGAAGTCATGGAATCCGACGATTCCTCGATGGCCGACGCCGCCGAGGTACTGTCGCTCGACCCGGCGCTGGCCGCCCGCATCCTGCGCATGGCCAACAGCGCGTTCTACGGTTTCCGCTCGCAGGTCGACACCGTGACCCGTGCCGCCAACATCCTCGGCATGCAGAAGATCCACGACCTGGCACTCGCGGCCAGCGTGTCGGCCGCGGTCGAGGGGCTCAGTAACGAGTTGATGGACATCGACACCTTCTGGTATCGCAGCGTTCACTGCGGGTTCCTGGCCGAGTCGATCGCCGAGGGCGCGGGCATGCGACGCGTCGAGAGCATGTTCGTGCGGGGACTGCTGCACGACATAGGACACCTGGTGCTGTTCAGCCGTTACCCGGAGGAATGCCGCCAGGCACTGGCCCATTCCGACGAGGGCCTCGAAGCCCGGCTGTACGAAGAACAGCAATTGATCGGTATCGACGCGCTGCAGTTCGCCGCCGAACTCGCGCGCGTGTGGCAGTTACCGAAGTCGTTCGTCGACACGTATACCCACCTGATGCGGCCGGAAGACGTTGCCGGTCCGCAGGCGCGCGAGATCGCGATGCTGAACATCGCCGTGCAGTTCAGCAGCGGCATGGACTCCGACCTGCTGGTCGAGGAAATCGTCCAGCGCATCCGGCCGCCGGTATGGCGCATCGCCGAACTGCCGCCGGATGTCGGTTCGGCCGCGCTCGATGCCTCTACGCTGGAGATGGTCGACGCAATGTACCGGATCCTGACCCGCTACGATGGCGTGATGCCCTGACCGGAATAGCCTGCCGCGCACTGGCCGCAACCCGAAGGTGGCGGCAAACATCCCCGCTCAGTCGCCTTCCGCGACCTCGACGACCAGCACCACACCGTCCACCGCCGTTACCCGGACCGGACGGCCTGCCGGCATATCGCTGCCCTGCACGCGCCACAGGCTGTCACCGACCCTGACCTTGCCGAAGCCGTTCTCGATCGGCGTCTCCAGCGTGAACACGCGGCCGATGTACTGCTCGGCGCGGCGGTTCAGCGTGGGGTGATCGGACTCGTCCGGGTGCCGCCGCTGCCACGTGCGCCAGCCGACGATACTGACCAGCGACAGGACGGCAAACAGCATCAGCTGCATTTCCCAACCCATCGACGACGCCAGCCAGACGATGACGCCGAGCAAGAGCGCCGAGATCCCCATCCACAGGAAGAAGGTTCCCGGCAACACGGTCTCGAGAATGATCAGCGCCAGTGCGAGGATCCACCAGTGCCAGAAGTCGGGGCGGTAGCCGTCGATCATGTCCTGCCGCCACCCGCCCTGCCGCCGCCCGTCTTGCCACCGGCGGGCTTGTTGTCCGCCATCGCGGCCTTGGCCAGTTCGGCGACGCCGCCGATCGCACCGATGACGCCACTGGCCTCCATCGGCATGAACACCAGCTTCTGGTTCGGCGCGGTGCCGATCGTCTGCAAGGCCTCGACGTACTTCTGGGCGACGAAGTAATTGACCGCCTGGATGTCGCCCTTGGCGATCGCCTCCGACACCATCATCGTCGCCTTGGCCTCGGCCTCGGCCAGGCGCTCACGCGCCTCGGCCTCGCGGAAGGCCGCCTCTCTCTCGCCTTCCGCCTCGAGGATCGCGGCCTGCTTCTCGCCATCGGCTTTCAGAATCTGCGACTGGCGCTTGCCCTCGGCTGCAAGAATCTCGGCGCGCTTGTCGCGCTCGGCCTTCATCTGCCGTGCCATGGCATCGACCAGGTCGGCGGGCGGGCTGATGTCCTTGATCTCGATGCGGGTCACCTTGACGCCCCAGGGCGTCGTCGCCTCGTCGACGACGACCAGCAGTCGCGCATTGATCTCGTCACGCTTCGACAGCAGTTCGTCGAGGTCCATCGAACCCATGACGGTCCGGATGTTGGTCATGGTCAGGTTAAGGATCGCGTACTCCAGGTTGCTGACCTCGTACGCCGCCTTAGGCGCATCGAGCACCTGGAAGAAGACGACACCGTCGACCGACACCATGGCGTTGTCCTTCGTGATGATCTCCTGAGTGGGTACGTCGAGCACCTGCTCCATCATGTTCAGCTTGCGCCCGATACGGTCGACGACCGGCACGATCAGGTTCAGGCCAGGCCGCAGACTGTGGGTGAAGCGGCCGAACCGCTCCACGGTCCATTCGCTGCCCTGCGGCACGGACTTGACCCCGGAGAACAGGATGACGACCGCCAGGCCGGCCAGGAAGACGGTAAAGACGCCGAACTCAGTCATGCACGCACCCCGGTGACGCAGTTTACAAACGGTTTCGAGTATACCCGCACGATGATTGCCCACGTGCGTCGATTTGCCACGCGAATACTGCCCATTGATATGCATCCGGGCCAGTGGGGCAATCTCGTGTACCAAACCGGCTAGAATCCCGCTATTCGGACAGCAACACGGCCATTCCCATGCCCAGCAAAGATCACAGCGCGCCATCCAGGAGCCAACCCGAGACGCATCAGCGCGGGCACGACAAGGTCAGCCGGATCCCGGTCAAGGTCGAATCGACCACCGAGGTCAAGCGCAAGCCGGCATGGATCCGGGCCAAGGCGCCGTCCGGACAGGGTGTCAGCCGGATCAAGCAGATCCTGCGCGAGCGCCGGCTCAGCTCGGTCTGCGAGGAGGCCATGTGTCCGAACCTCGGCGAGTGCTTCAGTCACGGGACGGCGACCTTCATGATCATGGGTGACATCTGCACGCGCCGATGCCCGTTCTGCGACGTCGCCCACGGCAAACCGCAACCGCTCGACATGGACGAACCGGCGAAGCTGGCCGAGGCGATCGCCGCGATGGCACTGCGCTACGTCGTCGTCACCTCGGTCGACCGCGACGACCTGCGTGACGGCGGCGCCGCGCATTTCGCCGCCTGCATTCGCGCGATTCGTGAGGGCACACCGGAAACGACGGTGGAGGTGCTGGTGCCGGATTTCCGCGGCCGCATGGAACCCGCGCTCGAGGCCTTCCTGTCGAATCCGCCCGACGTCTTCAACCACAACCTCGAGACCGTCCCGCGCCTGTACCGCCAGTCGCGGCCCGGCGCAGACTACCAGTGGTCGCTCGACCTGATTCGCCGGTTCGGCGAGCAACACCCGGACGTCCCGACAAAGTCCGGCATCATGCTCGGACTCGGCGAGCGGCGCGAGGAAGTCGAACAGGTCATGCACGACCTGCGCGCGCACGGCTGCCGCATGCTGACCCTCGGCCAGTACCTCCAGCCCAGCCGCGACCACCTGCCGGTGGACCGCTACGTACACCCGGACGAATTCGACGCACTGCGCGAACTCGGCGAGAAGATGGGCTTCTCCAATGTGGCCAGCGGCCCGATGGTGCGGTCGTCCTACCACGCCGACCTGCAGGCCAACCCGGTACTCGGCGAAACCTGAGCAGTCGCCCGGACCGGCAGGTCGGCCATGGAACTCGATGTTGCGGCACGGGCGCTGATCAAGCTCGTGGTACTGCCACCCGGGTGCATCGTGCTCGTGCTCGGCCTGGGGTTCCTGCTGCATCGCCGGCGCATTGGCCGGATCCTGGTGTTCATCGGCATCGCCGGCCTCTACCTGCTGTCGACGCCGGCCATCGTCATGCGGATGGCCGCACTGGTCGAGACCGTCCCGGCACCGGGCATGGCCGAGATCCGCGACAGTGGCGCACAGGCCATCCTGGTATTCATGGCCGGCCTGCGCCAGGGCAACCCGGAACTGGCCGGCGCCGACGCGTTGTCGGCGCTCAGCCTGCAGCGGCTCGACCATGCCGCCTCGCTGCATCGGCAGACCGGGCTGCCAGTCATTGTCAGCGGGGGCTCCGTCGATGGCCGATCGACCGCACTGGCCCAACTCGGCGGGGGCTGGCTGCAGGGCCAGGCCGGTGTCCGGCCGCTGCTGCTGGAATCGGCCAGCCGCGACACCTGGGAAAACGCCCGCTACAGCAAGCAGCTGCTCGACCGCCGGGGGATCAGGCGGGTGTTGCTGGTCACCCACGCCTTCCACATGCCGCGTGCACTCTGGAGTGCGCGAACAACCGGGATCGACGCGCTGCCCGCACCCTTCGGCTTCGTCCACATCCCCGAGCCCTATCGCGCGGACCTTCGTCCCGGCGACTGGCTGCCGCGTGCCAGCACGCTCGAAGACAGCTACCTGCTGTTGCACGAAGCACTCGGCCTGGCCTGGTACCGCCTGAGTCGCCAGTAGCAACCCGCCAGTAACCTCTTTCCCAAACCGTTCCGACAGCCCCGGGTGAAATTTACAATGTGTATACGGTTAGCGGGTTTTCACCTACGCTGAATACAAGCGTCACCAGACACTCACCAGGACATTGACGCGATGTATCGAGCAACGAGGAGATGGCACGAGGCGTCCCGGCATTTCAGTGCAAGGCCTGGATCTGCGGCACGCCCGGCGCTGTCCCGAAGGGGGGCGGATCCATGCAGAAGCGGATCGGGGGATTGCGCAGGACGGGCCTGACCCTCCTGCTGACATTACTGGCTGTCACGACCGCCGCCGAACCCTTCGTTCCGCTCGCCGAACGCATCGAGCGCCTGGCAGTATTGCTCGATCAGGACCTGGCGCTCGCTGGTTATGCGGACGACACCCTCGATCTCCGGCAGTCCGCCATCACGGTACACGATTGCGGCAGCTATCCCTACAGCGAGGGCGCCGCCGCGCCACGGTCCGCCTCGATCGACTTGGTGCGTGACCTCTCCGTCGGGCTGCGGCAGGGCCTGAGCTGCCTGGCCGGCCACGGCGAACCGGGCAGGCTGCACCCGTACCACGAGTACCAGGCTCACCGCCTGCTGACGTTACTCGAATCGGAAGCCCCCAAAACCTTCCAATGCGTCGAAGACGACATGTTCGCCGTCGCCGTGGCCACCAGCCCCCAAGGTACGACGCTGACCGATCCACTGTTCCGGCAGCTGCGATCGGTCAGTTTTCCCGGCGTCGTCCTCGACACTTACCGCCTGGGAGGCGTACTCAGCCGGCGCCACGACGACGAGACATACCGTGAGTTCTTCCACCTTGCCGACGAGCAGATTTACGAGCACCGCAACGGACAGCCGCTACGGCCGGCCAACCTGCACCGCTACCGGGATCGCCCCGGCCTGCTGTTCCACGAGGTCGTGCACTGGCTGGGCCATGAACACAGCGCGCTCTACCCGGACATGGCGCACCTCTACGAAACCTGCTGTTTCGGCGCCGAGTACATCAGTGACGCGGCGCTGGCCGCCGGGCACCGACAGACGGCGTGCACGATCCTGCGCGACGACGAACTGTGGAGCAACAGCTACAGCCGCAACAGGCAGATGCGTATCTGGCACCATAAGGGCTACGACCAGTTCAAGGGCGCCATGCGCGACGACTACGACTCCTGAGGCACCAGTAGCCGCGTCGACACTTCTTCCAGCTATTTCTTGCACCGATTGATGCGGGTCAATCGCGAAGACTCGATCGGCATTTCATTTCTGTTACCGTTTAGACGTTAAACAGGAAGTTTAGCAGGAAAGCGTGTGTGGTAGCGGCATTGTCTCTGTTATCACTACATCTTGTAGTCACTTCCATATACACTTTGGCCGCTGCTACCCGGAGCGAGGCCCGTGCATCGCTTGCCTGTCCTGCATCGCAGCCGTCGGATTTTTTGCTGCAAAAATTCCCTTCTGGGAATCCGTGACCGCTGCCGGGTCGCCATCTGAAACTTCCTGCATCGACTTTCAATGTGCAGGAGGTGAGGACGATGAAAATTCTACGCCGCAAGGCCGTCTGCGAAAAGCTTGGCGGTATCAACGACGTAACGCTCTGGCGGATCACACGCGATGATCCGACATTCCCGGTATGCATCCAGATCAACAAGCGGGTTGTCGGATGGCTGGAGCACGAGATTGATACATGGCTTGGACAGAAGGCCGCTGCCGCCCGTACTGCCAGCAACAACGCTGTCCATCCCTGATCGCCGCGATCTCGCAGGTCAAAGGTCAGGACTTGGCGATGCGCAGCGTGGGCAATTTGCTGGACGCTGGTGTGGCAGAAGTCACGCTCAAGCGCGATCCGCTGGAGCGGATCAGGCAGAATGCCACCGAGGTGGCGAAGCAGGCAGAGCAGCACGACGCCGCCCATGCATTGACTCCACGGGTACGCCACTTGATCGACGAAGCTGTGGAGCTGGAGATCGAGCAGGCCCGCAACGCAGGCGCTACAGGCTACATCGCACACTTTCTGGCGCAGGCCACGCTTCCTCATACAGACCCCAAGACCAACCATTTCAAACGCGGCACGGGCAAGCTGAGCCTTTCCATCGTAGCCAACCCCGACTATGGCGTACCGTATGGCGGGCTGCCGCGCCTGCTGCTGGCGTGGATGTGTACTGAAGCCGTTCGCACAGGTAGTCCCGATCTATCGCTTGGGCGTTCCCAGGCGGCATTCTTGCAAAG
>JAGRGW010000264.1:0-1206 GCA_020445315.1 Gammaproteobacteria bacterium | reverse complement strand
GTCAGAAACATCCTCATCGCGGAGGAGGCGTTCGTCTTCTGGAGCTCTCGCGATACGGTGCGACGAGGGGCATGGGAAAGCTCGATCACCTTGAGCACAGACTTTTTTAAACGTCTGATCAGCGCCCCCGTGCCACTCAAGATGGAGGCACTACGTGCGCTCATAAAGTCGCCTCTGGCGATGGACATCTACACATGGCTGGTCTACCGCATGTTCACCTTGAACGTTGGGGCAAGCAAAGGAGGCAAACGGCTTGTTCACGTGCCATGGACTGGCCTGATGATGCAGTTCGGCTCTGGCTATGCGAATACTCCCAAGGGGCTGGCCAACTTCAAGACCAATTTCCGCCTCCGGCTAAACGAAGCGCTGCTGTTCTATCCCGAGGCTCGGAACCACATCGAGGAAACGAAAGATCACCTGATCCTCACCCCTGCACGCCTGCATATCGCAGCGACCAAGAGGAGGAGATAAGCCTGTGGGCTTTTCGGGCTGTCCACGTGACATCACTAGCAAGACGGAAACCCTTGCCAGAGCTGGCTTTGGTGCCATTTCTGTAAATTGTCCACGTGACATCGCTAGTCATCGGTACGTGACATCTCTAGCCGTTTTACGTGACATCGCTAGTCAAGGCCGACGTGCGGAATCGCCTGCAAGCCCCGCAGGGACTGGGATTCAACGAAATGGCGAGGTTGTCCCTAGTAGCTCTGCTTTTAGGTTTTTCTAGTATTTATAAAAACCTAGTAGCTGCCGCTCTGCGGCTGTGGGCAATCCTTCGCTCCCTCCGGTCGCTGCGTGGCTACTCGTTATTAAAAATAGCAGGGCTACTTGGCGTCGGCTGTTTTCAATATTCCTTCGACGGCCCTGCCCGGAGCACTCACCCTTTTCAGACGACATCGTAACGCTACGATAACGTAACGCTACGATGTTACGGTGCAGGCTCCTGTCCGGTAGCCGGTGCCTCCAGCAGTACTGAAGGCTCCACCCCCAGCGCCTCGGCCAGCTTGAAGATGTTGAGTAAGGCGATGTTGCGTTGCCCACGCTCAACACCCCCTAGGTAGCTGCGCGCCAAGCCACTTTCCAGTGCCAGGCGTTCTTGCGACCACCCTCTGGTCTTTCTGATTTCTATCAGCTTCAGGCCGAAGCGTAGTCGGGGATCAAGGGCCATATTTCTCTCTTCTTTAAAGAGAAATGACTCTATGAGTACCC
>JAGRGW010000036.1 GCA_020445315.1 Gammaproteobacteria bacterium | reverse complement strand
GATGCGCCCGGTCATGGTTCGGATACGCTGCGTGCGCGGCCGCGCGCTCTCGGAAAGAAACACATTGGCTGCGTCAACGGGACAGTCAGGATGGGTGAAGCAAGTGAATCGGTGTCGTACGCAATGCCTTTGAATTCATCGGATCTGACCTGAAGTGCAAAACGTCTTCCAGGCCCGCAACAAGGCAAAACCCATCGTCTTCCACCTGCGTGACGTCGTCCGCGACCGTGCGTCGGAGGGCATCACTTTCAGGCTGCGCGTACCATCGCTGCAGATCGCCCAGGGCGAGAAGATCGCGCTGATCGGCGAATCGGGCTGCGGCAAGTCGACCCTGCTCGACATGCTCGCGTTCATTTCGCAGCCGTCGGAGATCGCCGCGTTCCGCTTCCGGCCGGACCTGGAAGACGAGGCGATCGATGTCGCCAATCTCTGGCGCAAGCGTAAGCAGAACCAGCTCGGCGAGTTGCGCAAGCACAACATCGGGTACGTGATGCAGACCGGCGGCCTGCTGTCCTACCTGACCGTGCGCGAGAACATGGGCCTGTCGCGCAGCGTCCTGGGCATGCCCCAGGAGGACACGGTCGAGAACCTGGCCCGCGAACTGGGCATCGCCCGCCACCTCGACAAGCTGCCGGACAAGCTGTCGGTCGGCGAGCGCCAGCGTGTCGCGATCGGCCGCGCCCTCGCTCACGAACCGCCAATCGTCATCGCCGACGAACCGACGGCCTCGGTCGATCCGTTCGCGGCCGAGAAGATCATGTCGCTGTTCATCAGCCTGGCCGAGGAGCGCAACATCACCGTCGTCGTCGCCAGCCATGCCTGGCGGCATATCCAGCGGCTCGGCCTGCGCCGCCTCTCCCACCATACGCAACGTTCGAAAGACGGCAGCACCACGGAAACCATCGTCAATGGCTGAAGATTCCGGCGCGATAAAGGCCCGCAGCGCGGGGGCATCATGCGCCTGCTGAAGACACTCAGACTCGCGACGCGCGACTATGGCCATGAGTGGCAGATGTCGAGCTGTTTCGTGCTCGCCCTGGCCGCGGTGCTCGGACCCATGCTGGTCCTGTTCGGGCTCAAGTTCGGCATCATCGGCGGCATGCTCGACCAGCTGATCCAGAACCCCGAGAACCGCGAGATCCGCCCGGTCGGCAGCGGCCGCTTCGAGCAGGACTGGTTCGACCGCATGCGCCACCGGCCCGACGTGGCGTTCCTGGTACCGCGAACCCGCAGCATCGCCGCGACGATGGAACTCGACAGCACTGCGTCGAAACGCATCGTGCGCGTGGAGTTGGTCCCGTCCGGGCCGGGCGACCCGCTGCTGCAGCCGGGCGCTCCGCTACCGCAGGGCCTTGGATCGGTCGTTTTGTCGACCAACGCGGCCGAAAAACTGAACGTCGTCGCCGGCGACCGTATCGGCGGCAGCGTCACCCGGCGACTGGACGGCAGCAACCAGCGGGGCCGGCTCGAGCTGACGGTGGCCGACGTCGCCGCGCCGGCCGCGTTCGAGCGCGACGGTGTGTTTGCCGACGTCAGCCTGGTCGAAGCGATCGAGGATTACCGCGACGGTCGCGCGGTGCCACAACTGGACTGGCGCGGTGCGCCGACCGACAGCGAGCGGCAATACCCCGGGTTCCGCCTCTACGCCGAATCGATCTACGCGGTCGCCGGCCTCAAGGACGAACTGCTCCGACAGGGCATCGACGTGCGCACCAAGGCTGCCGATATCGAGCTGGTCATGCGCATGGACCGGAACCTGTCGGCGATCTACTGGGCGATCGCGATCATCGGGCTGGTCGGGTTCTCGCTGTCGCTCGGCGCCAGCCTGTGGGCCAATGTCGACCGCAAACGCAAGGAGCTGTCGGTGCTGCGGCTGGTCGGCTTTCGCACCGGCGACATCGTCTGGTTCCCGGTCACCCAGGCCTTCTACACCGGCCTGCTCGGCTGGGCACTGGCGATCGGCATCTACTTCGGCGCGGCCTACGCGATCAACGGCATGCTGTCGGAGCAGCTGGCCGCCGGCCAGGCGGTCTGCGTGCTACTGCCCGAGCACTACCTGCTGGCGCTGGCGATGACGGTGACGGCCGCGATCGCCGCTGCCGCACTGGCCGGCTGGCGGTCGGCCCGCATCGAGCCCTCGGACGGGTTGCGCGAGATTTAGTGGGCCATGCGGGGTGGTCGCGTCACCGCGCTCCTCGCCACGACGCGGCAAGTCATCGGCAGCAGCCGCTACAGGCGCGCCCGCCTCACCAGGTCGATATGCTCGCGCAGATGGTACAGCTGATCGGTAAAGGACGACGGCACCTTGACCCGCCTCACCTCGCCTTCGATACGGTCGAGTTCCTTCGCCAGCCAGGCACTGTCGACCTCGCCGCCACGGGAGCGCTCCTCGGCCATCTCGAGTTCGTCGTACCACCGGTAGATCCTGGCCCGCATGCGCCAGTGATAGATCGGCGGCATGACCTTGATCAACGGGATCAGCAGCACGAGCAGTGGCAGCAGCATGACCTTGATGCGGTCCAGCAACGAGGCCGCCCAGAACGGCAGGAAGCGTTGCAGGAACGGGGGGCCGTGCTCGTAGAAGCGCTGCGCTTCGTCGCTCAACGGAAATGCCAGCAGCCCGGCCTTGGGAAACTCACCTGGCTGCTCGAACCAACCGCCATCGCGATGCACGGTTTGGGCTGCGATCAACAGCAGGTCGATAACGGCCGGGTGCAGGTCCGGGCGCGAGACGAGGTTCGCCGTCGGCGCCAACAGGCGAACCGGCCGGTCGGGAATGTTCTCGGCCAGGTCCACGGCGCCTTCGGGCAACTCCAGGAAACTGAGAAAAGGGTAACGCCGGCTGTAGGCCTTGGCGCGGGCGAAATCGGCAACCGCGACATCGGGATGGTGCAGCAGGCGCGCCACCAGCTCGCCCTGTGCCGACATCACCAGGAACAGCGCATCGATACGCCCTTCGGTCAGCGCGTCGACCGCGGCCCGCCCGCCCAGGTCGACCCACTGCGCGACGTCACTCACGCCGTTGTCGCGCAACAGGCGCGTCACCAGGGCGCGCGTGCCGGAACCGACCTGCCCAACGGCAATGCGACGCTGCTTGAGTTCGCTGATGCGGTCGATATCCAGGTCACGGCGGTGAAACAGCCACAGGGGTTCATAGTAGACACTGCCGAGCGACTGCAGGGTGGCATCGCCCGCACCATCGTCGACCCCTCCCTGGACCAGGGCGAGATCGACCTCGCCGCCGCGCAGCAGCGCGATGTTCTCGACGGAACCGGCGCTGTTGCGCAGCACCAGTTCGATGCCCTCGCGGGCGAAGATTTCAGCATAGCGCTGCGCGAAGGCATGGTAGGCGCCCTCGGCGCTGCCGGTGGCCATGACGACACGACTCGGCGGTGCCGGCTTGATGAACTGGAAGGCGACCACGAATGCCGCCAGGACCAGCAGCACGGCCGGCGCAAAGGCCTTGAGTTGATGTTTCACCGGATCCTTGTCTGTCGGCATACCCGTTTCCTGCGATCGGTCTAAGAAAGTAACTGCTCGGCGAGCTCGCCAATGTTCGAAACCTGCATGTCGGCGGGGTCGATGTCTGGCGGCCATGTCGTGGCTGCCCGGTCGACCCACACGGTCGGTATGCCGAGCGCCCGCGCGGCCTGGACATCGCGTACCGGGTCGTCACCGACATGCAGGAAACGATCGAGACCGATCCCGCATCGCGTACTGGCGGCATGGAACATGGCCGGGTCGGGCTTGGCGGCACCGACCTCGGCCGCGGTCAGCGAATAATCGAAACTGTCCCGCAGCGGGGTGTGCTCGATCTGCGAATTGCCATTCGTCACCGAGATCACCGTGTAGCGCGCGCGCAACCGGCGCAGGACGTCGACGACCTCGTCATAGGGTGTGACCCGGTTGCGCGCCGCGCGGAACACGTCGCTGGCCCGCCTGGCGACGTCGACTGCGTAACCATGATCGGACAGGACCTCGGACAGGGCGTGCAGCCGCACCGCCGTCATGTCGTGGGCGATGTCGGGCCGGCGGTGGCTGAACGCGATGCGGTGCTCGCGCAGCGATTCGAGACTGTGGTGCCGGGTCACGCGCGGGGCCGCGTCGCTCAGCCATTCGTAACAGGCCCGCTCGGCCGCCACGATAACCTCGTGGCAGGGCCACAGGGTGTCGTCCAGATCGAACGTTATCGCCTCGACGTGCCCGAACATGCTAACCGGGTGTTTCCTGGATGGTCGATACAGGCGCACGCCGCTTCATCGTCTTGCGCAACAGGTGCCGCAGCAGCATGCCCTTGGGCATGCGGATCCAGTGCGAACGCACGAACAGCAGCCAGTTGGCCAGCGCGGTCGTGCGCAGCGCGGTCCGGTCCGGAGCCAGGGCATGATCGATCAGCCAACGCATCGCCAACCGGGGAAACGGCGAAGGGCGATGACGAGACAGGCCGTCGACCATGACCTTGCCCGGCGCCAGGGCGACCAGGCGCTGTGCCGTGTCGACCGCGTAGTACAGCGGCAGGCCGCATTGCAGGGTCTCGGCACGATCCAGCAGGCGCCGCTCGAAACCCGCATCCAGCGCACCGAAATGCATGTACAGATCGCGAAAATCCATGACGTCGCGCAGGCCGCCACGCAGTTCGTCGTTCATGAAGAGGTGCACGGCGTTGTGCAGCAGCATGTCGCAATCCGACAGCACGCCGACCGGCAGTCCGCCGGGACCGTCGACATCCACCACCTCGCGCCAGAGCGCCGTCGCGTCTATCCGGACGCGGCTGACCGGCGGTGAAAGGTTGTGGTGCAGGTCGACCTCGGTCTCGCGCGCGGCGTGGCGCAACGGCGGCACCTCGTGCATCCACTCGCGGTAGTAGCGCTGGTCGTAGTCGTCGAACTCGCCGTTGACGACCCAGCCGGATCGCAACAGCAGCGCCTCGGCACGCGCCAGGTCGGCGCGGTCGATCAGCAGGTCGATATCGGACAGACCGCGCCACTGCGCCAGCGGCAAGTCGGCCACCCGGTAGGCAATCCCTTTCAGCGCGGCGACCCGGATGCCATCGTGTTGCAAAGCGCGCAGTACATGACCCAGCTCGCGCATGGCCTGGACCTGGACGTAACGTGTCTGCGCACGGGCACCGATCATCTGGTCGACGATGCGCGCCGGAACCGCATCGATGAGGTCGGCGGCCTCGGCCAGGCACAGCGCACGCGTCATGAGGCGGGATTCGCGCAACAGCGGCAGGAAACGGTTCCATTCGCGTGGCTGCCACGCCCGCACGCACGCCGGGTCCGACAGGTAATCGGTCAGCAGGCTCATACGTCGCGCCCCGCCGCAATGGCCAACTGCTTCCCCGCCGCCAGTGCCTGCAACACCGTGACCGCCGATTCGAGCCGGCTGAAGGTGAACGTGTAGCAGTCGACCGCGTCGACGATTCGGTCGACGGCCTGGAACGCCGTCTCGCCGAGCAGCGTGTAGTTGAAACAGTTGAACGCCAGCTGCCGGAAGGCCTCGACCTTCGGCATCGGCGCCAGGACCTCTTCGGCACCGGCCCGGTACTTTGGAAACACCAGCCAACGCGGCCTCGCCGGCGCGTGCTGCTGCCGCAGGCTCTCCGCGGCCGGGCGCAGGTGGCGCACGCGGCCCTTGCGGGTTTTCGGGTAGGTCGGCCCCAGCGGCGCCGCCGGGTCGAACTCGAGGATCGCCTCGATCGATGCGTTCTTCAGCGGGATACCGCGCGGCAATGGCAGCAGGTCGGCCGTTTCGGGGCGCACGAGTCCGAACTCGTCAGACAGCAGCCGTGCGCCCGACAGGTGCAGCGCCGCCGATAGCGTGCTCTTGCCGGATCCGGGGGTGCCGGGGAGGATCATGGCGTGGTCGCCGAACGCAATCGTGCCGGCGTGCAACATCATGTAACGGTGCGCGCTGGTCGCGATACACCAGTTCAGACCCCACTCGAATACCGGAAAGGCGTTCTCGAGCGGCTGCGGATCGAACGGGTACTGGCCGTCGACGCCGAACACGACCTGCGGGCGTACCATCGCACGCAGCCCCGGGGGGCGATGCAGGCCGATGTTGTAGTCGAGCACCACGTCCGGGTCGGTCGAGACGACATCGCGGTAAAAATACGCGATCGCATCACCCAGGCTCGGAATCGACGACGTAACGCCTACCCGGAAGGGCCCGGCGTCCAGAATCAGGTTAGTTGTCCGCGACACATCCGGTTCGGCTTCAATCGGAATGTTGAGCCACGGATGTTATCAGTTCTGCCTTTTCGAGGTCGGTCAGCGTACGGGCAACGACATCTTCGCGCACCTCGTCGGGCCCGAGCCCGGTCGTTTGCACGATGGCCGCCAACAGTTCGGACGTGGACCGGTCGGTCTCGGCCAGCAGTTCGAGTACCAGCACCGGCATGTCGCTCAGGAAATGGGTCAGACCGCTCGAACGGTCGAAAACGACAAAGCCGTCGTCACCGACGGCCTTATGTACCAGGTCTGCATCGATCGACCAGCGGGCGATATGACTCAACGTCGGGCCGCGGTCGGGGTCAGTAGGTGTTCAGCCTGAACGCCGTGTTCGCACCGGTGCCGGTGATCGACATCATGCAGGTGCCGGTGATGCCCTGGAAATTCTGTGCCCCGAGTTGGATGTGCTGCGGGAAGACCACGGACGAATCGCTGATACCGACCGGGTTGCCGTTGCCGTCTTCGACGACCTGCACCATGACCAACAGGTCACTGCTGGTCTGGCTGTTGGAGGTCGCACAGACGGAATCCGCCGCGAGCATCACGTCCAGCGCGCCGGAAACCGACGAACTCACGGTCAGGCCGCCGGCGATATTGGCGAAAGGCACCGGGACGCCGAGCGACGTGTAGTAGACACCGTCGATCTCGGCGATCCAGCGATCGGCCGACGGGACGCCCGCCAACTGGCCGACCGGACCGGGGCATGCAGCCAGGTTGGCGGTGTCGGCGAAGAACCACGTGACATGGGCTTCGCGGACATACTGGGCCTGCGTACCGGCACTGCCGCCACTCGGCACCAGGCCCGGAATCTGGTCGTCCACGTTCACCAGGCACTGGTACGCGCTCGTGTTGGCCATGGCGCTGCCCGACTGCAGCGTCATGACGACCGGCGCGGTCGACATCGCCTTCAGCAGGCGTCGCCGACGTAAAGAAGCTTGTTGACCTTCTGTTGCCATCGCAACACATCTCCCTAATTTTCTTGGTTTTAAGCATGTTGCATGCCAAAGCGCTATGCGGTTGATTTGCAACGGGCGGCAGCCTTTCGTTCCGCAGAGACCGTGACCACCTGTCAAATATACTGACAGTGCACCCAGGGGTCCCCGCCAACCGCGTTCGACCTGGCGATTCTCGACGGCAGCAGCTTACACCTCGCCATGGCTGCCGGTAACCCCCGGTCGGTTGAGTTGTTATGACAGCGCCGCGAGTTGCGGCAGCACCCGGTCGGAGACAAGGGCCGCCAGGTCGGCGATCTCCGTCCGACGCTCGCCGACGGCGACGATGTACCCCAGCGTGCGTGGAATGTCCGCCAGGTAGCCCGGCTTGCCGTCACGGTGGTTGAGACGGGCGAAAATGCCGGACGCCTTCAATTGCCGCTGCACGCCCATCAGGTCGAACCAGCGCAGGAAGCGGGACGCGGAGACATCACTCAGCAGGCCGGCGCGCCGGGCGGCCTGCCAGTAGTCGGCCACCCAGGCATCGACCCGGGCATCGTCCCAGCGCACGTAGCAGTCGCGCAACAGCGAAACCAGATCGTAGGTCACCGGACCGGCCACCGCATCCTGGAAATCGATGATGCCGGGGTTGAACCCGTCGACGACCATCAGGTTGCGCGAGTGGTAGTCCCGGTGCACGCAGACCACCGGCTGTGCCAGCGCGTTGGCGACCAGCGCCTCCTTGGCCGCATCGAGCATCCGCCGAGTCGACCGGTCGAGTTCGATCCCCAGGTGACGCTGCAGCAACCACTCGTCGAACAGCCGCATCTCGCGCTCGAGCAGGGCGCGGTCGTACGGCGGCAGGCCGCCGAACGGCACGTCGCGCTGCATCGTCAGCAGCGCCTGCATCGCATCCCCGTACAGCGGGTCGGCGCTTTGGTCGTCGAGCGCGTCGAGGTAGGAACGGCTGCCCAGGTCCTCCAGCAACAGGAATCCCTGTTCAAGGTCGCGGGAGAGGATTTCGGGCGCATGCAGGCCGGCGTCCCGCAGCAGCGTCTCCACCCTGACGAAGGGCCCGCAATCCTCCTGTGCCGGCGGTGCGTCCATGGCAACCAGGCTGTCGCCGTCGGTAAACGTCAGGCGAAAGTAACGCCGGAAGCTGGCATCCGCCGATGCCGGCGCCAGCGTGAATTCCCGCGCACCGACGACATCCGTCAGCCAGGCGTGGAGCAACTGCAGTCGATCGCTCATTCGAGCTCCGTGAACACGCGCCTTCTGGCACGCAAATCATTGAAGGGCGCGCCATTTTATGAGATTTTTGCGCCCTTCAGTACCGCGACAGATCCATTTCCGCACCCGTTGCCGGCTGCAGTCGACAGGTGATGTGCGGGTTGGGCATACCTCGACCAACGCAAGGCCAGCTACTTGTCAGCGCTTTCCCGGATCCTCTGCCACCGTATTCCTGGTGACGCGCTGCCGCGCACCCTGCTGCCCCTCGCCCTGGCCGTTTCCTGTGCCCTCAGCGAGCCCGTGCGGGCTGCATGGGACTGCAGACCCAGTGCCGACCGGCGCAGCTGGGACTGTACGGGCGCGCCCGACAACACCGACGCCGCTGCCTCGCCTGGCTCCGCAGCAACGACCTTGTCCGACCCGGAGGAACTCCCGAAAGGCACACCGGAAGCCCAGGGCGCCGCAGCACCCGTGCAAGCGACGACTGGTGAACCGCCGATGCCGCCCGCCGGGGAGACGCCACCCGTCGCCCCGCCCGCAGAACCGGCGGAAGCGGAGCGGGCCGTCGGTACCCGCACGCCCCCGCGCGAACCCGTGGACCCGGTGACACCCATCGTCGAGCCGACACCCGTTCCGGTACCGGCTCCGGCTCCGGCTCCGGCAGCACCCTACATCGATTCCGCTCAACCCGCCGCGCAATCCGGAAAGGCCGTCGAGCCGACATCGCCCCCTGCCGCGACACCGGTTGAGCAGCCGGCACCGCCGGCCACGATCGACGCCCGGGCAACAACGGCCGAAGATGACGCGGCCGAGGCCACGGAAACGGCCCGGCACGACGAGGCCCTGACGGCAGCCGCGACCGGCAGCGAACGTCGCGCCGCCGATATCGATGCCGGCATCGACTGGGCCAGCTGTGCGCTGCCGATGGCAACGCCAACGCATGCCGGCGACCTCCCGTCGCGTGAAGAGGCCGCCCGCCTGCCGGTGATCGTCGATGCCGACTCGATGGTGGCGGCGTCGGCCAGCGAGGTGGTCGAGTTTGCCGGCAACGTCGACGTGACCCATGGCGGCTTGTCGCTGCAGGCAGACACGCTGAAGCTGAACCGCCTGACGCGCGAGGTCGACGCCAGCGGCGGCGTGACCGCGGTGCAGCCGGACCTGCGTATCGCCGGCAGCGCGGCACACTACCAACTCGACAGCCGCACGGGCCGCCTCGACGATGTCGAGTACCGCGTGCCGGCCATGCGTGCACGCGGCACCGCGCAGAGCGTCGAGCTGCTGGGCGGAGGCCAGAGTCGCTACCAGGACATCAGCTACACGACCTGCCGGCCGGGCAATAGCGACTGGCTGCTGACGGCATCGTCGCTCGAACTGGACCGCGACGAGGGGCTGGGTACGGCAGAAGACGCCAAGCTGACGTTCAAGGGTGTGCCGATCCTGTACGTGCCAACCATGACCTACCCGATCGACGACCGCCGACGGTCCGGCTTCCTGCTGCCGTCGGTGGGCTACAACGACAGCAACGGACTCGATGTCAGCGTCCCTTACTATTTCAACCTGGCCGAGAACTACGACTTCACGTTCGAGCCGCGACTGCTGACCAGGCGCGGCCTGCTGCTGGGCGGCGAGTTCCGTTACCTCACGGAAACCTCCAGCGGCGAGTTGACGGCCGAACTGCTGCCCGACGACGCCGACTACAATGGCGACAACGAGGTCCGTGGCGCCGTCGGCCTGCAGCACCACACCCGTTTCGGCGAGCGCTCGCGCGGCGACATCCGCTTCGGCTACGTGTCGGACCGCGATTACCTGTCCGACCTGGGCGCCAACCTGGTCGCCACCAGCACGACCCACATCGAGCAGGCCGGCGAACTCATTCATCGCGCCGAAACCTGGTCGCTGACCGGACGGGTGCAGCAGTACCAGACGATCGACGCGGCCATCGCACGCACCGACCGGCCGTACGCCCGGCTCCCGCAGGTCAAACTCGACCTCTACGACGAGCGGGGGATCGGCGGTACCGCGTACCACCTGCAGGCCGAGTACGTGAACTTCCATCGCGACGACAGCGTGCGCGGACACCGGATCGACCTGTTCCCGGCGATCAGCCTGCCACTGCGCAACAGCTGGGGTTTCGTCATACCGAAGGCCGGCGCGCGCTACACGGCCTATGACCTGACCGACCAGGTCGCCGGCCAGGACAGCAGTCCATCGACCGCCAGCGCGATGTTCAGCCTCGACAGCGGCATGGTGTTCGAGCGGACAGCGGGCTACTTCGGCACCGACAGCGTGCAAACGCTGGAACCCAGGCTCTACTACCTGCACGTACCGCACAGCAACCAGGGTGACCAGCCGATATTCGACACCGCCGAGCAGGACTTCAGTTTCGACCGCCTGTTTCGCGAAAACCGTTTCAGCGGCGCCGACCGCTTCGGTGACGCCAACCAGCTGACGCTGGCACTGACCAGCCGGTACCTGTCGACGCAGAGCGGCGAGGAACTGTTGCGTGGCAGCATTGGTCAGATCCTGTACTTCGACGACCTCGAAGTGACCCTGCCCGGCCAGGCAGCGGAAAGGGACAGCTCGTCACCGGTCGTGGCCGAGCTCTCGGGACGCATCAGCACCGGCTGGCGCGCAACGGCCGCGATCGAATGGGACCCGCATACCGGCGGCAAAGGCAATATCGACCAGTCGCTGGCCCAGGTCAGCTACCGCGGACCGGACGGGCGTGCCTTCAACGCCGCCTACCGCATGCGCGACAACGAGATCGAGCAGACCGATATCGCCGGTGTCTGGCCGGTCAGCGAGTCACTGAGCGTCGTCGGCCGGTACAACCATTCCCTGCGCGACGACCGGCTGCTGGAGGCCGTCGCCGGTTTCGAGTACCGCAGCTGTTGCTGGCGTTTCCGTTCGTTGCTGCACAGCTACACCAACGGCACCGACGACGATCAGAACCTCGGCGTGTTGTTTCAACTGGAGTTGAACGGACTCGGCCGGCTTGGCGACGACGTCGAATCGGTCCTCGAACGCAGTATCTATGCCTACAGGTAGGAACCCCATGCACAAGCGTTTACATCACTTCGCCCGCCTGGTGCTGATCGCCGGCTGCCTGTTGCTGCACCCCGTACTGCAGGCACAGGACGCACGCCTGATCGATCGGATCATCGCCATCGTCGGCGAAGACGCCGTCATGCTCAGCGAGTTGCGCATCGAGAGCCAGAAACTGGCCAAGCGCATGCAGCAACAGGGGCAGGCCACGGTCGACCAGGGCGCGATCCAGAAACGCGCCTTCGATGCGTTGATCCTGAACAAGCTGCAACTCGCCGAGGCCGCGCGACTCGGCATCACGGCCGACGAGGAGACCGTGTCGCGCGCCGTCAATGCCATTGCGAAGAACAATAATCTCAACGCCCTGGAATTCCGCCGCGCACTCGAAGCGGAAGGAATCGACTTCAACACCTTTCGCCAGTCGCTGCGCGACGAGATCGCGATCCGGCGGCTGCGCAACCGCGAGGTGACCCAGAAGATCGAGGTGACCAAGTCCGAGGTGGATTCGTACCTGGAAGAGAGCGGCGGTGTCGAGGGACGCACCGCGGTCAGGCTGCTGTACATCCTGGTCGCGGTTCCCGACGATGCCAGCACCGAGCAGAAGGAAGCGGCGCGACTGAAAGCCGAGCAGACCACGGGCCAGATACGTGATGGTGCGGACTTCCGCACCCTGGCACGACAGGTGTCGACCGGGCAGGGCGCGGAAAACGGCGGCGACCTGGGCTGGCTGTCGATCGACGGCATCCCGCCGCTGTTCAAGCCGTACGTGACGACGATGCAGGTCGGTGAGCTACGCGGGCCGATCGCCGCCGGCAACGGTTACCACATCATCCAGCTCGACGACGTACGCAGCAGCGCGGCCAAGATCGTGCAACAGACCAAGGCCAGGCACATCCTCATCCGCACCGACGAGGTGACGTCCGATACCGACGCTCGTCGCCGCCTGGTCACGCTGCGCAACCGCATCATCGACGGCGACGATTTCGACACGCTGGCCCGCTCCAATTCCGACGACAAGGCCTCCGCGATCAAGGGCGGCGACCTCGGCTGGTCGACGCCGGGCAACCTGGTACCGGAATTCGAAGAGCAGATGGATGCGCTGGACATCAACCAGGTCAGCGAACCGTTCGAGAGCCAGTTCGGCTGGCACATCGTGCAGGTACTCGGCAGGCGGAACTATGACGCGACCGACGAGATCCGGCGCGACCAGGCACGCCAGGCCGTGCGTGACCAGAAGGCCGAAGAAGCGTTGGATATCTACCTGCGGAAACTGCGCGACGAAGCCTACATCGAACTGCGGCTCGATGACATCTACCAGTAACACACCGGCCATGCCGCCGATTGCGATTACCGCCGGCGAGCCGGCCGGCATCGGCCCCGACCTGTGCGTGGAGATCGCGCAGCGGCCACACCGGGCATCGCTGGTCGTGGTCGGCGACCCCGACCTGCTGCGCGAGCGCGCGGACCTGCTCGGCCTGCCGCTGCAGGTCAACGTGGTAACCCGGAACGACCCGGTGCCGCCGCACCGACCGGGCGAACTCTGCGTAACGCCGGTGCCGCTCGCCACCCGTTCCACGCCCGGACTGCTGTCGCCGGCCAACGGCGAATACGTGCTGACAACGCTGAAGCTCGCCGTCGAAGGCTGCATCGATGGCCGTTATTCGGCCCTGGTCACCGCGCCGGTCCACAAGGGCGTCATCAACGAGGCCGGGGTCCCGTTCACCGGTCACACCGAATTCCTCGCCGCGCTCACCGGGGGACACCCGGTCATGATGCTGGCCTGCCCGGGCCTGCGCGTGGCGCTCGCGACCACGCACCTGCCGTTGCGCGATGTTGCCGACGCGATCGACCGCCCACTGCTCGAGCGCGTTCTCGGCATACTCGAACGGGACCTGCAACAGCGTTTCGGCATCGCCCTGCCGCGCATCCTGGTGTGCGGACTGAATCCCCACGCCGGCGAGGGCGGTTACCTCGGGCGCGAGGAGATCGACATCATCGAGCCGGCGCTTGAGTCATTGCGGGAACGGGGGATGATGCTCGAAGGTCCGCTGCCGGCAGATACCCTGTTCACACCAAAGTACCTCGATCGCGCGGACGCCGTGCTGGCGATGTACCACGATCAGGGCCTGCCGGTACTGAAACACCGGGGCTTCGGGCAGGCCGTCAATATCACGCTGGGACTGCCGGTGATTCGCACGTCGGTCGATCACGGCACAGCGCTCGAACTGGCGGGAACGGGAAAAGCGGATGCAGGCAGCCTGCTGGCGGCAATCGACGAAGCGATCGGGATGGCGGGGCGCCGGGACGGTAGCTAGTTCAGTCGGTTGAGACCCGATGAATCGACGTGTCGCCGCGCCTCAGCGACGCATCTCGGCGGTGACACAAGGTATCTGGCAGGCGCCGGGCGCGGCCACACCCGCGCTGTCACCGAGGGTCGCCTGGGCCTGGATTCCTATCGTGACGGTCAACGCCAGGAACACACCCAGGATCAGCAGTCCCATTGGATCTGCCCGTCCCCTGTCTCGGCCTGTTTTCAAACGCATGTCACAACACTCGTACTGCTGGCAGTGGTGCTAATTTTGGCCGAATTTCCGTAAATTTGAAGGGCAATGCTGCACAAAAAAGTGAATAAGCCAAGTTAACTACTGGAAAACCCCTATAAAACCATTTTACCAGGGAATGGTTTTCCCAGGCTACTTGGGTTCCTTTTCCGCCTGTTCCTCGACCGCACCGGCCGCCTTCAGCTGTTCGATAATGACCGTATGTCCGGCCAGCGTCGCCTTGGCCAACGCCGACTTGCCGTTGGCGTCTTTCAGATTGACGTCAGCGCCGGCCACCAGCAGCAGTTCGACCACGTCGCCATGACCACGCGCCGCCGCGGCCATCAGCGCGGTCGTACCGCCCCCGTCCACGCTGTTGACGTCGGCCCCGGCAGCAAGCAACGTCAGCGCCGTCCGCCGATTGCCATTGAAACCCGCAACGACCAGGACAGGCCGCCCGGAACCGTTGGCCGTATTGGCATCGACGCCCTGAACCAGCAGGTCCCTGACCTCGGACACGCGGCCGGCTGTCGCTGCCGCGACCAGCCGTGACGGCGCATCGACGGCGACGACGGGCAGCGACATGACCAGCAGCAACAGGACAACAACAACTCTCGAATACACGCTTTCCACTCCCAACAATCAGCTTTCCCGGTTGGCGCACCGCGAACCGGTATTCCTGTAGTCGTTAGCGGCGCCAAACACCCGGCCTGAAACGTGCTTGCTTTTGCTTCGCCACATCATTAGCTTGGGTGACAGAAACATCGAGTGAAGATTCATGAAAGAAGCAGACCTGCACAGCATCGACGTCGGTGTCGAAACCGCCTACGTCGATGACCAGTCAGACCCGGATGCCGACCGTTACGTGTTCGCTTACACGATCACCATCAGCAACAACGGCAATACGGCCGCCAAGTTGCTGAACCGGCACTGGCTGATCACCGATGCCAACGGCAAGACCCAGGAGGTCCGCGGCGAAGGCGTCGTCGGCGAGCAGCCCTACCTGCGCCCCGGCGAGGTGTTTCGCTACACCAGTGGGACCGTCATCGAAACCCCGGTTGGCACGATGGAGGGCGAATACGAAATGCAGGCCGACGACGGCCAGTCTTTCCTCGCGCCGGTCGACCGCTTCTCGCTGGCGATACCGCGCGTCCTGCATTAACCCCCTGGCCGGTCGGCGATCATGACGACATTCGCCGTCGGCGACATCCAGGGCTGTTACGACGAGTTGCGCGGGGCACTGGACCGGGTCGGCTTCGACCCCGCTCACGATCGCCTCTGGTGTGTCGGCGACCTCGTCAACCGTGGCCCGAAGTCATTGGAGGTACTGCGCTTTTTCCACGAACTCGGCGACAGCGCCGTGTGCGTACTGGGCAACCACGACCTCCACCTGCTGGCACTGCACGCGGGGAACCGCAGTCACGGTGAGGAACCCAGTCTTGACGCGGTGCTGGCGGCGCCGGATCGCGACGAACTGCTCGACTGGCTGCGTCACCGGCCACTGCTGCACCAGGACGACGCGCTCGGATTCGCGATGCTGCACGCCGGCCTGCCACCGCAGTGGGACATGGCGACAGCGGGCGCCTGCGCCCGCGAAGTCGAATCGGTCCTGCAGGGGGACGGTCACCGCGACTATTTCATGCAGATGTACGGCAACAAGCCCAGGCGCTGGGATCCAGCCCTCGGCGGGATGGACCGCTGGCGCTTCATCACCAACTGCTTCACGCGCCTGCGCTTCTGCGAACCCGACGGTTCGCTGGCGCTGAAAGAGAAAGGTCCGCCCGGCAGCCAGCGTGACGGCCGTATCCCGTGGTTCGAATACCCCGGACGGGTGTCGCGCACCCAACGTATCGTGTTCGGGCACTGGTCGACGCTCGGCTACCGGGCCCAGGACAACGTCTGGGCGCTGGACACGGGCTGCCTCTGGGGTGGCGCGCTGACGGTACTGCGACTCGACACGGCCCCCCCGGAACACCACGCCCTGCCCTGCCCTGGCTGGCAGAACCCGGCGGCCTTCGCCTGATTGGCTGGCGGCGACCCGGCAGCCAGTCCCCTCAGGACAGTTTCATGCCCCGGGCAATGTTGCGGCCGTAGAAAATCTCCATCATCTCGCGACGGATCTTCTCGGAGATCCCGCGCTGCTCCTTCGGTGACACGTCGTCGACATCGACGCCGAACAGGTAGCTGTCGAGATCGAACTCCTTCAACACCATCTTGGTATGGAAGATGTTCTCCTGGTACACGTTGACGTCGGTCATCTGGTAGCGCTCGCGGGTGTCACGGGCCAAGAAGTTCTGAATCGAGTTGATCTTGTGGTCGATGAAGTGCTTCTTGCCGTTGACGTCACGGGTGAAGCCGCGCACCCGGTAGTCCATGATGACGATGTCGGACTCGAACGAGTGGATCAGGTAGTTCAGGGCCTTCAGCGGCGAGATGCGCCCGCAGGTCGACACGTCGATATCCGCCCGAAACGTCGAGATACCGTTGTCAGGGTGACTCTCCGGGTAGGTATGTACCGTGATGTGGCTCTTGTCGAGGTGGCCGGCCACGGCCTCGGGCAGCGGCCCCGGCGACTCGGTGTTGGAGATATGCTCGGCGGCGATCGGCTCCTCGGAGATCAGGATCGTCACGCTGGCGCCGTGCGGATCGTAGTCCTGGTGAGCGATGTTGAGCACGGTGGCGCCGATGATGTCGGCGACCTGGTTGAGGATGTCGGTCAGGCGGCGCGCACTGTAGGCCTCGTCGATATAGCGTATGTACTCCGCATCCTGATCGGGCGTGGCCGCGTAGTTGATGTCGTAGATATTGAAGCTGAGCGTCTTGGTCAGGTTGTTGAAACCGTGCAGCTTCAGGCGTTTGGCCTTTACCATCCGTCGAAAGTCTCAGTGCAAAGCCAGAAAAGGTGCAGAAAAGTACCTTATAACCCTTTTCTTATCAAGACGATAACGCCCTTCTCAGCCGATACCGCCGAGCCGCTCCCATTCGGACACCGGGGGATGGTGGATGATCTGCACGTGGGTACCGTCGGGGTCGTAACAGTAAAAGCTGCGCGCACCGTCGCGATGGGTGCGGGGCTCGGTACGCATGCGAACGCCGTTCGCCCGCAGCCACTCGTACCAGGCATCCACGTCTTCGGCATCGCGCATCATGAAGCCGATGTGGTCGAGCCGCTGCGCCGCCTCGTCGCGGACATGCTCGGTGTCGGCCTGGTGCAGGGCCAGGTTGTCACCGCCCGAGGTCAGGTAGACGTTGCGCTCGTCCGGCCGCCACTCGACCTCCATGCCGATCAGGTTCACGTAGAAGCGCTCGCACGCAGCCATGTCACGCACGAACAAGGCGACGTGGCGCATGCCGTAACAGATCGAGGGACGACTCATTCCGGTGCTCCTTCAACAGGCCCGCAAGACGCCGACGGCGGCGTGTTCATTCGATATCGACGATCTCGAAGTCGTGCGTGATCTTCGCCATCGCGCCGAGCATGATCGACGCCGAACAGTACTTTTCGGCACTCATACTCACCGCGCGCTCGACCGCCTTTTCGGTGAGACCGCGCCCGCCGATGCGGAAATGCGCGTGGATGTGGGTGAACACCTTGGGATCGGTCTCCGCGCGCTCGGCCTCGAGTTCGACCTCGCAGAAGCGGACATCATGACGCCCGCGGCGCAGGATCAGCAGCACATCGAACTCGGTGCAGCCGCCCATGCCCATCAGCAGCATTTCCATCGGCCGGACGCCGAGATTGCGACCGCCATGGTCCGGCGGACCGTCCATGACCACCGCGTGACCGCTGCCGGACTCGGCCAGCATGGTCACACCTTCCACCCACTTTATTCGTGCTTTCATAAGGACTGCGTCACAAAACCTGCGGCAGGAGGCTAGCACAGTTCGACAAGCCGCAGCAGCCTGCCTAGACTTCGGTTACCGGCGCAACTGTTAACCATGTCCCAGACAAACACCCACAGCATTGCCAAACCGCCTCCGCGCGACCCGGACTGGCTGAAGCCTTTCCTGGGCCATTGTCATCGCCGCCGTTACCCGGCCAAGACCGAGTTCATCCATCCCGGCGACCCCGCCGACAGCCTGTTCTACCTGGTTTCCGGCCAGGTCACCGTCTACATCGAGGACGAGGAAGGCCGCGAGATCATCCTGACCTACCTGAACAAGGGCGATTTCATCGGTGAAATGGGCCTGTTCATGCCGATGCCCAAGCGCTCGGTGATGGTGCGCACGCGCAGCGCCTGCGAACTGGCGGAGATCTCGTACAACAAACTGGAACAGCTGTTCGACGGCGACCTGCGACCGTTCACGAAGGACATCCTGTACGCGCTGGGTCATCAGCTGACCGACCGCCTGGCGGCGACCAGCCAGAAGGTCAGCCACCTGGCGTTCCTCGACGTCACCGGCCGGATCGCCGGCACGCTGCTGGAGTTGTGCAAGCAGCCCGACGCCATGACCCACCCCGACGGCATGC